>JACDBZ010000290.1 GCA_013694645.1 Chloroflexota bacterium | reverse complement strand
CCACGGCCGCGCGCAGGTCGCCCATCGTGTCGCCCCCGAACGAGTGGAGCAGCTCGTCGGCGAGGACCAGCGCCACCATCGCCTCGCCAACGATCGCCGCCCGCGGCAGCACGGTGACGTCGGAGCGCTCGATGTGCGCGCGGCCGGGCTCGCCTGTGCCCAGGTCGAGGCTCGGAAGCGGGGTCCGCAGGGTCGAGACCGGCTTCTGCGCGGCGCGAATGATGATCGGCTCGCCGTTGCTGATCCCGCCCTCGATCCCGCCGGCGCGATTCGTCCGCCGCGCCCAGCCCGCGGCATCGGCATTCACCACGTCGTGCACGGTACTGCCACGGCGCTCAACGCTGCCGAAGCCCAGGCCGATCTCGACGCCCTTCACGCCGGGGATGGCCATGGTGGCGCCTGCCAGCAGCCCGTCGAGGCGGGTATCCCATTCAGACGATGAGCCCAGGCCGATCGGCGTTCCCTCGACCACGACCACGAATGACCCACCGATGGAGTCACCGGCCTCCTTCGCCGCATCGACCTCGGCGAGCATGGCGCGCTCGGCCTCGGGGTCCGGGCAGCGCAGGGGTGACGGATCTGCAAGGTCGCGCTTCAGCCATCCGCGCGGGATGGCTGAGAGCATGTCATCGGCGTCGGGGAATGCGCGTATCGGCCCGAGCTGGTCGACGAAGCTCCAGATCCTCATGCCGCAGGTGGCAAGCAGTTGGCGGGCCAACGCGCCCGCGACGACGCGCGGGGTGGTGGAGCGCGCTGATGCACGCTCGAGCACGTCGCGGACGTCATCGGTGTCGTACTTCAGCGCACCGGCAAGATCGATGTGGCCGGGGCGGGCGCGCGTGATCGGCTTGGGACGTCGGTCGGCCGGAATCGGCTCGATGGACATGCGATCGGTCCAGTTCTTCCAGTCCAGGTTGTCGACGGCGAAGCCGACCGGAGACCCCAGCGTGCGTCCGTAGCGGATGCCGGCGGTCCAGCGCACGCGGTCTCGCTCGATCTGCATGCGCTTTCCGCTGCCGTAGCCGTGCTGGCGGCGCCTCAGGTCGCGGTCGACCAGGGGGGTGCTGACGCGCAACCCGGCCGGCAGCCCTTCGAGGATTCCTGAGAGTCCGGGGCCGTGCGACTCGCCGGAGGTGAGAATACGCAGGCGCCTCATCCGCTCACGGCCGCGAGATCTTCCCAGAAGCCGGGATAGGAGACCGCGACGCAGTCTGGGTCGTCGATCTCAACGGCCGATGCGACGCCCGCGACCGCCGCGACTGCGAAGGCGATCGCGATCCGATGATCCCCGTGCGTGGCGATCCGTGCGCTCTGCGACGTGCCCCGCCGGACCCGCCAGCCATCGGGGAGCGGCTCGACCTCCGCGCCGATCGCCGCCAACCCGGCGACCGTCGCGGCGATCCGGTCCGTCTCCTTCACGCGCAGCTCGCCGGCATCGCGGACTTCAGATGTGTCCCCAACCGATGCCATGGCGATCGCGATGAGCGGCAGCTCATCGATGAGCTGCGCCACTTCGCCGCCGCTGATGTTGACGGCACGCAACGCACGCCCGCCGCGGACCGTGATGTCGCCGACCGGCTCGGCGCCACTGACCTCGCTGACGCGCGTCGCGATCTCGACGCCCATGCGTTGAAGGAGCCCGACCAGCGCCAGTCGCGTGGGGTTCAATCCAACGGCAACCATCGTCAGGTCCGCATCGGCGTGCAGCGCGGCAGCCACCAACCACGCCGATGCGGCTGACGGATCGCCGGGGACCTCCATGTCGAACGGCAGCGGCCGCGCGGGGCCGGTCACGGTGGTCACCCGGCCGTCGCGGTGAATCGGGACGCCGAGGTGAGCCAGCATGCGCTCGGTGTGGTCACGGGTGGGGCCTGGCGCCTCGACGGTCGTCTCGCCCTGGGCGCTCATGCCGGCAAGGACGGCGGCTCCGAGCAGTTGCGCACTGGCGACCGGCAGGACGTGGCGTACGGGCATCAGCGGGTCGCGCCCAACGACGGTCATCGGCCCATGGCCATCGGTCGTGGTGACTTCCACGCCAGCCGCTCGGAGGATGCTCGCGACGCGTTCCATGGGACGAGCGCGCAACGACGCGTCGCCGTCGAACGTGACCGTAAGGGGGAGGCCGGCTACGGCGCCGGCGAGCAGCCGCATGGTCGTGCCGGAATTACCGCAGTCGACGACTGCATCGCGTGATGGACGGCCACTCAGCAGATACCGTTCGCCGGACTGCTCGATGGAGACCCCCACGGCCCGCAGGCAACCCAGTGTGCTCAGGACATCGAGCCCGGGCGAGCGGATGGTGACCATCGTCGGGCCACCCGAGAGTGCGCCGAAGATGAGAGCCCGATGTGCGATCGACTTGTCTGCCGGCAGGGTCAGCCGGCCCCGGAGACGCGCCGCGGGAGTGATGCTCGACCGGGTCGAGGCCGGCGTCACCGGTCGGATCCGGCCGCAGCGGCCTCCGCCTCGGTCACCGACTGGGCATGCCGCCGCTGAACCGAGCGCGAGGCGCGCAGCAGCGCGTCGAAGACCATCGTCAGCTCGACCGGTGTCATCGGTCCGGTGCTGCCGGCGGCCGCCCTCTCGAGAAGGGCGCGCTCACGGCGCACATCGTGGCCGTGGGCGCCGGCATCGCGCCGACGCTGGACCTCGAGCGCGAGCGAGGCTCGTTCCTGGACCATTTCGGCCAGCCTGGCGTCGAGCTCGTCGATACGATCGCGCACATCACCGATCACCGCGGTGCCGACCGGAGCCGGGGTGGGTTCGGCATCGGCCGATCGGACGAACTGGAGGCGACGCAGCTCGTCCATGAGCGCCCCGAAGTCCTCGAAACCGAGGCTCTGGTCGCCGTCGCTGCGCGCGTTTGCCGGGTCGGGATGGACCTCGATAATCAGTCCATCGGCGCCGACAGCGGCGCCCGCCAGGGCCATCGGCGCAACCAGCGCCCGGTGACCCGTGCCATGGCTGGGATCAACGATGATTGGCAGGTGCGTCCGGGAGCGGAGGACGGGCACCGCCGACAGGTCGAGCGTGTTGCGCGTTGCGGTCTCGAAGGTGCGGATGCCGCGCTCGCACAGGATCACGTTCGGGTTGCCGGCCGACAGGATGTACTCGGCGGCCAGCAGCCACTCCTCGATGGTGGCGGACAGGCCACGCTTCAACAGCACCGGGCGGCGGCTCTGGCCGACGGCCTTGAGCAGCACGAAGTTCGCCATGTTGCGCGCGCCGACCTGGAGGATGTCGACATGCTCCTCGAAGGCGGGGACGTCGGCCGGGTCCACCACTTCGGAGATCACCGGCAGGCCATATTCGTCATGCGCCTCGTGCAGGAGCTTCAGTGCGGGCAGGCCGAGCCCCTGGAATGCGTAGGGCGAGGTGCGCGGCTTGAAGGCGCCGCCGCGCAGCACGCGGGCACCCTCGCGCTTCACGGCACGAGCGGTCTGCATCAGCTGCTCGCGCGACTCGACCGCGCACGGCCCGGCCATGACGACCAGCTCCTGGCCGAGGCCGAGCTCGACGCCGTTCACGCGCACCCTCGTTCGCTCGACCTGGTGCTCGGAGCTTGCCAGCTTGTACGGCGAGCTGATCCGGATCACCTGCTCGACGCCAGCCAGTGTGCCGAGGTGCGCGACGATCTCGAGGTCGCTGCCGACCACCCCGATTACCGTCCGCTCCTCGCCAACGCTGATGAAGGCCTCGAGCCCGTGTTCCTCGACGGTCCGTCTGACCGCGTCAACTTCTTCCTGCGTCGCCGTCGGACGCATCACCACGATCATCGGTCGTTGCCTTTCCGCTCATCCCGCCACTCGGGGGAAACAAAAGACGCAGGAGCTTTCGCTTCCTGCGTCTGCGGGCACGAGTGCCTGTGCTGGCGAGATCACTCGCCGGCCTCGTACCCGCTAGCCATAAAACCACATTGGGGACATCTGTCGCGGAGAGTAGTCGCCTTCATGGACCGATGTCAACGTTGCCGCGCGTTGTTTGTGGACGCGTCCTGTGCGGATCAGGGGCGCGTATGGCACGGGAAGCCTTCCATATGGACAACCGCCCTCACGGTGCGCGTTAGCGGGCTCTGTGCGTCTCATGTGCGCGAGCTCGAGCTTGAGCGGAGGCCTGCAACTCGCATTCCGCCCGCTAATGCGCACCAGCACAGCGTTTGACGCGATGCGTGGCCATCCTGCTCGGCCGCAGCAATGAGTCATATCGAGCGGACCAGCGCCTCATCCGCCCGTCGAATGATCTCCTCGACCGTCTGGTCCGCTGCCTGGTTGGAGGTATCGAGCCACAGCCCGAGGCGGGGCGTGTCACGCAGCATGGTGTCGAGGGCCTCGGCGGTCCAGTCTCCGTAACCGCTTGCCTTGTCGCGCGACTCGGCGCGGTCGGCCGCCACATCGGCCCGCGGTGCCAGCATCACCACGAACAGCTGCGGAGTTGTGATGCGATCCACGACCTGCGCAAGGTCGTCGCCCAGGATGATGTCCTGGTAGATGGCGGTGAAGCCGGCGGCGGCGTAGCCATCGGCGACGATGGTGGCGAGGTGGTAGCGGAGACGCAGCTGGGCAAGCGCCTCGGCGTCTGCGCTCGGCACCATCTCGGCCCGGCCCCTCACGATCATGCGCCGGAAGAGATCACCCCGGACATGTACCGAGTTGCGTAGCCGCTCGGCTAGCAGCTGGGCGACGGTCGACTTACCTGCGCCCATGATCCCGGTGATCACGATCACCGACCCAGCGGTGAACGGGTCGCTCATCGCGCGGCTAGGGGCGGATTCGCTCGGCATCGGCGGTCGACAGGACCGTGCGACCGCCGTCGACCGTCCAGGCGGCGCCCGTGATGTACGAAGCACTGCGACCGATGAGGAAGGCGATGACCGCGGCGACCTCCTCCGCCGTCCCCATTCGACGAAGGGGAACGTCCGTTCGGCGATCCGCGGGAAGCAGACGTTCATCAAATTCAGTGGCGATGGCACCTGGAGCCACAACGTTGACACGAACGCCGTCGGGTGCGCCGATGATTGCCATGGAACGTGCCAGGCCCTCGAGGCCTGCCTTGGCAGCCGCGTAGGCGGGGGAGCGCAGGGATCCCTCGACCGCTCCGACGATGCTCCCGAGCAGCACCGCGGAGCCATGGGCCGCGACGAGTGACGGCATGCAGACGCGGAGCGCCTCATAGGGAGCGGTGAGGTCGGTCGCCACGACGGCATCCCAGTGTGCCCGGCTCTCCCACGGGCCGGAGGGTGGAATGCCGGCCGAGCAGACCAGCGCGTCCAGTGAGCCGCCGCAGCGCCCGACGGCCGTGTTCAGCAGCGAGGGATCACCGGCGTCACCGACAAGCAGCTCGGCGCCGTCGATGGGGGCATCGGCACGATCGATCCCGATGACGCGCCAGCCGTCAGCGACCAGTCGTTCGGCCGTTGCGCGGCCGATGCCGGCGGCGGCCCCGGTGATGATGGCGGTGCGTCGTTCGGTCATGGCCGCGCCATGGTGACGGATCGGGTCAACCGGTGTGCTGGAGTCCGGCGGCGATGCCGCTCACCGTGAGCTGGAGGAGGCGCTCGGTCACCGCTCGGTCATCGGCGGCGAGGGATGATCCGCGAATGCGTGACAGCCCTCGCACCTGGAGCTCCGAGAGGACGTCGACATACGGCGTTCGCAGCTCCACGCTGCGCTGGAGGCGGGGGCTGCGGTCGAGAAGATGGGCGCTGCCTGTCAGCCGTAGCACCTCCTCCTCCGTTCGGGTCCGCTCGAGCCGAAGCGTCTGGCTGATGCGCCGCATCGGCTCATCCTCGCCGGCAAGCGCGGCGTAGCGTGCGGACACCACCGGGTCGGCGATGGCCAGCCCGAGCTCGACGTTGTCGATGGTCGAGCTGAAGAAGGCCCAGTCGCGATACGCCGTCTCAAGCTCCCCTCGTCCGGCAGCGCCGTTGCGCTCGACGTACCCGGACAGCGCTGCGCCGACCCCGTACCAGGCGGGCAGGTTCGTGCGGCTCTGCGCCCACGCGAAGGTCCAGGGGATGGCGCGCAGGGCGCCCAGCGACGGCGCCGAGGCCGCACGGCGAGCAGGCCGCGAGCCGAATTCCATGCGGCTGATCTCGGCGATCGGCGTCGCTCGGATGAAGTATTGCTCGAAGTCCGGATCCTCCCACACCAACCGTCGGTAGGCCGATTCGGCCAGGGCAACCAGCTCGGCCATCATGGGCCGCCAACGGTCGAGCTGCGCCGACGTCGACTCGTCCTGGTCGGGCCGCGAGCTCAGCAGCAGCGCGTTCGTCATCTGCTCGAGGTGGCGCTGCGCGATCTGGGGACTCGGGTAGCGTTCGGCGATCACCTCACCCTGCTCGGTCAGCTTGAGCATTTGGGCGACCGACCCGGCCGCCTGCGCCAGGACCGCACGGTTCGCCGGGCCGCCGCCACGACCGATCGTGCCGCCGCGTCCATGGAACAGCGTCAGCTCGACGCGGTGCTCCCGGGCGGCCGAGACCAGCCCTTCCTGGGCTCGGTGCAGATTCCATGCGGCCGACAGGTAGCCCGACTCCTTGTTGGAATCGGAGTAGCCCAGCATCACCTCCTGCCGCATTCCCCGTTTGCCCAGGTGGGACCGATAGCCCGGGTCCGCGAAGAGCGCGTGAAGGAAATCGTCTGCACCCTCGAGCTCATCGCGAGTCTCGAGCAGCGGGACGACGTCCAGCCAGTCGGACGGTGATGCCTCGGGGACGGCCGCGCGAGCCAGCTCGAGCAGACCGACGACGTCCGCGAGCTCGCGGGTGAAGCTGATGACGTAGTGGTGCGAAGCCTCGCGACCGAACTGCTCGCCGATCTCGTGCTGCGCCCGCAGCGTGGCGAGAACCTCGGCCAGGGTCACCCCCGATGCATCCAGCGGTCCGTCTGCCGCCTCGCCAGAACGAAGCCGCTCGAGCGCGGCCGCATGGACGCCCGCGTGCTGCCGCACTTCAAGTGCAGCGAGGTGGAAGCCGAACGTCTCCACCTGCCAGACGAGGTCCTGGACCTCGCCGCTGGCCACCCGATCCGCGCCATGCGCGCGAAGCGACTCCTGCATCCGGCGCAGCTCATCCAACAGCTCGGCGGGCGATTCGTACCCGACCCGACGTGCGCCGGACCCACCGACCAGTCGGTTGCGCGTTCGATTCAGCCGCTCGCCGATGATCCCCAGCGCCTGTCGATAGCTCTGCCCGCCGAAACGCCGATCGAGGTCCGCGCGAAGGCGAGGGAATGCCCGGCTCATGCGCGCCACATGCCGCCGATAGTCTTCCGGCACGCCCGCCTGTTCGTCGGAAACCGCGATCGTCTGCTGCAGGCGACGGACGACATTGCTGTAGCCGCGGAGGACGTGATCTGCGTGGATCCGCATCGTGCGGCGGGTGACGTCCGCCACCACCCCGGGATGGCCGTCACGATCACCTCCGATCCAGGACCCCCAGCGCAGGTAGCCGGCTGCGACCGCATTCGTATCGCCTCCACCCATGCTGTCCTGGAGCGCCCGATACAGGCGCGGGACGACAACGAACAGCGTCTCGTCAAAGAAGACCATCGCCGCGCGCACCTCGTCGAGTGGCGTCGGCCGCTGAGCGCGGACCGGGCTCGTCTGCCAGAGCAGGCAGATCTCTTCGCGCAATCGTCGGCGCAGGTCGCGGTCCTCGGAGCGAGTCAGACGCGGGTCGTCAAACCGATCGAGGAGTCGATAGACCCGGCGTTGCGCTACCAGCACGCTCCGACGCCGCGCCTCCGTGGGATGCGCCGTGAGGACCGGCATCAGGCGCATCCGACTCGTCAGCGCCCGCACCTCTCCGCGCGACATGCCGCCGCGGCGGAGGCGAACGACCGCGGCGCCGATGCCATCGGCCAGGGGTGCTCGTCCGGGAGACCGCTCACGCGTGCGCAGGGTGCGAACCCGATGCTTCTCCTCGGCCACGTTGATGAGCAGGAAGTAGGCGGTGAACGCGCGGGCGACCGCGAGAAGCTCGGTGGGCGATCTGCCCTCGAGGCCTCGCAGCGCCTCCTCGATGGTTTCCTCCGGTCCGGCCCGGCGTCCCCGTATGGCGGCGCGTCGGAGCTGTTCGACGAGCTCGAAGAGTGCGGTCCCCTCCAGTTCGGCGATCACCTGCCCGAGCAGGGCTCCGAGGAGCTTGACTTCGCGAGCCAGTGGATCGCGGGCCCCCGCGCTGCCGATGCCGCGCGGTTCGGCCCGACGCGCTGCCTCCCCGGCGTTCCGTGGCCGAGTCAAGGGCGGGGCGTCCGGGTCAGCCGAGTGCGGCGGCGATGCCTCCAGGCGCGTAGTGCGGCCGCTCGGCGCAATCCACGATGCAGCCTCGCGCATCCCGCTCTCCTCGTCCGGCGAAGTGCCACCAGCTGCCGTCGTCATGTCGCTCGAGGCGGCAACCGCACGACACGCAGGTCACGGGCGCCAGGCGTCCCTCGCGCACCGAGAACATCGTCAGGTCGCGGCGCGGTGCGGCGGTCGAATCGATGAGTTCCATGCGTCCGAGAGTACGCGCGACCCTCCTCGGGGTCAGCGCCGCATCGGTTCAGGTTGGGTTGCGCCACGGTTGCGATGGCGGACGGTGCTTGACGGGCCCCTCGTCGCGAACCTAGCATGCGGCTCCAACTGAAGACGGCGTCGACCGGGAAAAGTATTCGATCGCACGGCCACCGCAGCGAGCCGGGATGGTGCAAGCCGGCATGGTACGGCACGGTGAATGGACCCGCGAGCCTCGTCCGACCGCCCTCCGATGCTTGGAGTATATACCCATATACTCCTTTGCGAAAGGGCCAGACCGGCGACGGAAGGCCACCGTTAGCATCGGCCTCGAATGAGCGCGGACCGTGTTGGTCCGAACCTAGGGTGGCACCGCGGAAGAGAGCCTCCGTCCCTGATCCGGATGGAGGCTTTGTTGTACCCAGCGAGCAGGACCGATGACGACCGCAACACCAACCAGCGTCACCAGCATCGAATTAGCGGCCGATACCCTCACGCCCGTGGCTGCGGCGCTGCGCCTGGGTCCGCGGTGCGCCTTCCTGCTCGAGAGCGTCGAGGGCGGAGCCCGCTACGGTCGCTACTCGATTGCTGGCGTCCATGGCCGCACGCTCGTCGTCGACGGCCTGGACGACCCACTCGAGATCTTGCGGGCGGCCCTCCCCGAGGTCGAGCCGATGGCCGGCGACCCGGCGTTTCCGCTCGCATCCGGCGTCGGGTATCTCGCATACGAGGCAACGGCTCGCTGGGAGCGCGTGCAAGTTCCATCGGCAGATCCGCTCGGGATGCCCGATGCGGTGTTCCATCTGCCGTCGTCGGTGATCGTCTTCGATCATCTTGCCCAGGTGGCTCGCGTCGCAACCCTCGATGGTCCAGGTGCGCGCGACCGGTTGGCCGACGTGGTGCAGGCCCTCTCGACGCCGGCTGATGGGGAGGTTCCCGCACCGTTTGCCGCGCCTCTCGTGCCGGTGGAACACGACCCCGACGCGCGCGCTCACTACGAGGCCGGCGTCGCTCGCATGGTCGAGGACATTCATGCGGGGGAGATGCTGCAGGGCGTGCTCGCCCGCCGCTTCAGCGTGCCCACACGGCGCGGCGCGCTGGAGATCTATCGGTCCCTGCGCCGCATCAACCCGTCCCCCTACCTGTACTACCTGGATCTCGCGGTCGTGTCGCCGGGCGCGGCGGTGGTGGGCGCCTCACCGGAGTTGCTGGTGCGCGTGCGCGATGGCGAGGTCGTCACTCGGCCGATCGCCGGAACGCGCCCACGTCATGAGGATCCGACCCGGGACGCGGCGCTGGAGGCGGAGCTGCGCGCCGATCCGAAGGAGCTGGCCGAGCACGCCATGCTCGTCGATCTCGCCCGCAACGACGTCGGCAGAGTGTCGGCGCCCGCCAGCGTCGAGGTCACCACCCTGCGCGACGTCGAGCGCTACGCCCACGTCATGCACCTGGTCTCCGAGGTGCATGGCCGCCTGGCGGATGGCCTCGACGCGTTCGATGCGCTGCGGGCCACCTTCCCGGCCGGTACCGTCAGCGGAGCGCCCAAGGTGCGCGCCATGCAGGCGATCGCGGAGCTTGAGGGAGAGCGGAGGGGCCCCTACGGCGGGGCCGTCGGCTACTTCTCGCCATCCGACGTCGAGTGCGCCATCACCATTCGCAGCGCCCTCATCCGTGACGGCGTGGCGACCGTGCACGCCGGGGCGGGCATCGTCGCTGACTCCATCCCCGAGACGGAGGCGGCCGAGGTGGCGGCCAAGGCGGCCTCCATGCTGGCCGCCATCGGGGGTGAGGCGTGAGGGTCTTTCTGCTCGATAACTACGATTCGTTCACCTACAACCTCGTGCAGTTGCTGGCCCGCATCGGCGCCGAGGCATGCGTCGCGCGAAACGACCAGGTCACGGTCTCCGAGGTCCAGGAGCTGCGGCCGGACGCCATCGTCATCTCGCCCGGGCCGTCGCGGCCCGAGAAGGCGGGAATCAGCGTCGAGCTGGTGCGACGGCTGGGTCCCTCGATCCCCATCCTCGGGGTCTGCCTGGGGCACCAGGCGATCGGCGTCGCCTATGGCGCGCAGGTCATTCGCGTTCCGCCGGTGCACGGCAAGGCGTGGCCGGTTCACCACGCCGGTGCCGGCTCCTTCGAGGGCCTTCCGTCACCGTTCGATGCCGCCCGGTACCACTCGCTGGCGGTCGCTCGTGACGGCCTGCCGGCTGACCTGGAGGTCACCGCATGGTCGAAGGACGGCGTGATCATGGGCATGCGGCATCGGTCTCATCCTGTGGAGGGCGTCCAGTTCCATCCCGAGTCGATCCTGACCGACGATGGTGAAGCGTTCGTCGCTGGCTTCCTGCGGCAGGCCGCGGGGGTGGCGTCACGTGACTGATGAGCCGATGACCGCCGCCATCCGCGTCCGCTTCACGGATGCGCCCGCATCGCTCGCGCAGATCGTTTCCGCCATCGCCGAGGTGGGCGGAAGGTTGCGAACCCTCTCCACACCGAGGGTCGTGGACGACGTGGCTGAAGCCGAGCTCGAGGTTCTGGGCCTCGATCAGGTTGCGCTGTCGAACGCGCTGGCCGGCGTTCCGGCGGTGCGCGGGCACGAGGCGACTCGGACCCTCGACGGCGTCTTCGGCAAGCGCGTGATCGTGGTCGGCGGGGGAGCGCAGGTTGCCCAGGTGGCTCTCGGCGCGGTATCCGAGGCGGACCGGCACAACCTGCGTGGCGAGCGAATCAGCGTCGATACGATCGCCCTGGTCGGCGAGGAGAACATCGCCGCCGCCGTGCGTGCCGTGGCGGACCTGCCGCGCGCTCGCTGCCTGGTGCTCGCCGGCTCGATCATGGGCGGCGAGATCACGGCCGCCGTCCGCGAGCTGCGCGAGCATGGCGTGCCTGTCATCGCGCTGAACATGGTCGGATCGGTCACCGATGCCGTCGACCTCGTGGTCTCTGACCCGGTCCAGGCGGGCACCATGGCCGTCATGGCCATCGCCGATACCGCGCAGTTCGACCTCGCCCGCCAGCGTGGCCGCCGCTACTGAGCCGTGGTCGATGTCGCGCTACTATTCGGACAACATGTGTGGTCGATTCAGCCAGGGCGAGCCCTCCCATCAGATCAGCGACTACTTCGGCGCCTATCCGGACGAGGACCTGCCCGCCGGCCTCTACAACGTGCCGCCCACCGAGACGATCCGGCTGGTCGTCCAACGCGAGGACCAGAGGCGCCTGATAGCCGCGCGCTGGGGATTCCGCCCGTTCTGGGCCGATGACGAACGCAAGCGCAGCGCGCAGACATGGATCAACGCCCGGTCCGAGACGGCCTGGGACTCCCCCGTCTTTGGTCGCTCCCTGCGCAGCCGCCGATGCATCGTCCCAGCCGACGCCTTCTACGAGTGGGATCGGACGGCAACTCCGCGGCAGCCGTACGCCATCGGCGCGGCAGAGGAGGGAGAGATGCTGGCGCTGGCCGGCATCTGGAGCCCGATCCATGGTGAGGCGCCGACGGCAGCGATCATGACCACGTCACCGAACGATCTGCTTGCGTCGGTCCACAACCGGATGCCGGTGATCCTGGATCGGGACGCGCTCGAGGTCTGGCTGGATCCGGAGGCCGATCTGGGCCACGTCCAATCGCTCCTTCGCCCGGCGCCGGCTGCTGCCCTTCGGATGTGGCCGGTTGGAACGGCCGTCAACAAGGTCGCGGCCGACGGCCCTGAACTCTTGCGGCCGATCGAGCTGGCGCCGCCACCCAGCGCACCTGCCGGTCGGGTTGGCGGTCTCGCGTGTGCACCCGGTGCACGTATCCACGACGTTGGCCGGCGAACGGCCCAGAATGTGCGCCCGCTGCACCCGATTGTCGGAACAGCCCCGCCCAGACGGTCATAACGTCCGAAGTTGGTAGATGCGTGCACGCGGTGCACACGGGCACGTCGGCAGCTCGATCTCGTGGACGTGTCCAACATGGATTGCGGCAGGACCCCAGCGAATCCACGTTAGGTGCTATCTCTCAGCTGGTGGGGCCTGCGGCGCCGGACGGGGGATCGTTCCCGCTGGACGCAGCTTGTTTGACTCTATCTCTCGCCTGCTGCCCGGTTACGGCCCGGATCGAGCGATCCGCAGACTCCGGTCCGCGGTAAGCCTCGCCTGGGAGCGTCGGTGAGGGAAGGTCGGTTCCCACGCATCGGCATTACCGGATACGATCAGCCGCACATGTCCAGCTGGTTCGACAAGCTGCTCGAGGAGCTCCAGCGCCGCCAGGCCGAGGCCGATGCGCAGCGTGAAGGCCGCCCATTCGAGCGTCCCGATGCCGGAGAGGGTCGCGAGCGCAATGTGACGCCGATCGACGAGGAGCGACAGCAGCGCCGCGCCGGTCGTACGAACGGAAACGGCGGCGGAAACCGCCCCACCTTCCCTCCGGTGGCCGGTGGTGGCGACGTGCCGTGGCGGCGCTACCTGCTCATCGGCGGCGGAATCTTTGCGCTCTTGACGGTGCTTGGGCTCCTGGGCGGCGTGGTCAACCTGGTCACCGACGTCATGTGGTACGACGCGCTCGGTCGGCGGGACGTGCTCCAGACACGGCTGTGGTCGCAGGTCGCGCTGTTCGGGATCGGCTTCTTTGCCATGCTGGTGCCGGCCCTGGTCAGTACCTGGCTGGCCACGCGGATTGCGCCGCAGGCGCCGGTGCGGCAACTGGGCGGGATCGAGCTGCCGGACGCATCGCGCGTCATCGGCATCGGCCTTGTCGTGGTGGCGGTGCTTCTCTCGCTCGGGTCTGGGGCAGCCTGGAGCGGCAACTGGGAGACGGTGCTGCTATTCCTGAACGGCGAAGATTGGGGCGTCACCGACCCGACGCTGGGCCGCGACATCGGCTACTACGTCTTCGACCTGCCGTTCTGGCGCTTCGTGCTCGGGTGGGCGTCGACGACGTTGATCGTGGTCGGGTTCCTGACGTTGGGTGCCTACGCCGCGCGGGCGCTGCACTGGCAGTTCCGCCTGTCGGCACCGGTGCGTGCGCACCTGTCGGTGATCGGCGCGTTGCTGCTGGTGATCATTGCCGGGGGCTACCAGCTGGATATCGCCGAGCTCACGTACTCGACGCGAGGCCTGGGCGGGAACGTGCAGGCCGCGCTGTACACCGATGTGAACGCACAGCTGCCGGCCTCCGTGATCCTGACCGTGGTTGCGCTGGCCGCGGCCGCGCTGCTCCTGCTCAACACATGGTTTCGCACGCTCTGGCTGCTCGGGTTGGCGGGAGGCGCGTGGCTCGTCCTCTCGGTCGTGGTGGGCGGCCTCTATCCGAGCTTTGTGCAGACCGTGCAGGTCAATCCGAACGAGCTCAACGTGGAGCGCGAGTACATCGTGGACCACATCGAATCGACGCGGGCGGCGTTCGACCTCGACGCGATCGAGCAGCGGCGCTTCACCGGTGAGCAGGACCTGACCCGTGAGGTGTTCGACGAGGACGCCACTACCATCGACAACCTGCGGCTGTGGGACTACCGGCCTCTGCTCACCACCTTCGGCCAGCAGCAGATCCTGCGTCGCTACTACACCTTCACCGATGTCGACATCGACCGATACGAGATCGGCGACGAGCAGCGCCAGATCATGCTCAGCGCGCGCGAGCTGGACGTGGATCGCTTCGGCGACAGCCGCACCTGGACGAACGAGCGCCTGGTCTACACCCACGGCTACGGCATCACCGCCGTGCCGGTGGACGCCGTCACCGACCAGGGCACGCCGGACTACCTGGTCAGCGGCATCGATAGCGATCCGCAGCTGCCGGTCGGCCAGCCGCGCATCTACTTCGGCGAGGAGACCGATACCTACATCGTCACCGGCACGACGACGGCGGAGTTCGACTACCCGCTCGACACCGATGGCGGCGACGGCGAGGCTGGCGCGGAGACGGTCTGGAATGGATCCACGGGCGTGGGGATCGGCAACCCGGTCGCGCGAGCGCTGTTCGCGTTGCGCTTCAGTGACTTCAACCTGCTCATCAGCAACCAGCTGACCGATCAATCGCAGGTCCTCTTCCGCCGCGCCATCCAGGAGCGGGTCCCCGAGATCGCGCCGTTCCTTGCCTACGACGACGATCCGTACCTCGTGAGCGCCGACGACCGGCTGCTCTGGGTGTGGGACGCCTACACGGTCAGCAACCGGTATCCGAACGCGCAGCCGCTGCCGAGCAGCAGTCGATTCGCCGGCGCGAACTACGTGCGCAACAGCGTGAAGGTGGTCATCGATGCCTACGACGGCACGGTGCGCTTCTTCCTGGCCGACCCCGACGAGCCGATCATCGCGGCGTACGCGCGCATCTTTCCGGACCTGTTCGAGCCGCTCTCGGCGATGCCAGGGGAGCTCCAGGCCCACCTGCGCTATCCCGAGGATCTCTTCATCGCGCAGAACGAGTCCTACCGCCTCTATCACCTGCCGGCGACGGAGTCCGGCGCCACCACGTTCTACAACGAGGATGATCGCTGGGCGATCCCGGAGGACGTGGTCAAGGGTTCCGGCGAGCCGATGGAGCCGTACTACGTGATCATGCGCATCCCCGGCGAGGAGGAGGCCGAGTTCGTCCTCATCCAGCCGATGGTGCCCGAGGATCGGCCGAACATGATCGCCTGGGTGGCGGCGCGCATGGATCCCGGCGTCTATGGCGAGCGCATCGCCTTCCAGTTCCCGACCGGCACCTCGACACAGGGGCCGGTGCAGATCGAGGGACGGATCGGCGCCGATGACGCGATCAGCGAGCAGTTCACCCTCTGGTCGAGCGCCGGCTCGCGCGTCGTGCGCGGCAACCTGCTGGTGCTGCCGATCGGCGAGGATGGGCTGCTCTACGTAGAGCCGATCTTCCTCCAGGCAGAGGGCGCCCCCTTCCCGGAATTCGTGCGCGTGATCATGGCCGACCAGCGGCGGGTCGCCTTTGCCGAGACGGTGGAGGAGGGCCTGCGCCAGCTGCTCGGCGAGGCCGAGCCCCCTCCGCCGGAGGTTCCGGATCCGACCGATCCCGGCGAGTCGCCGTCCCCATCGCCCGGCGAATCCCCGGCTGAGTCACCCGGCGAGCTGCCCGGCAACGTGGCTGACCTGGTGGCCGAGGCTCAGCGACTCTACGACGAGGCTCAGGCTGCCCTCGACGCCGGCGACCTCGGCACCTACCAGGCACGCATTGATGAGCTGGCGGACGTCCTCGATGCGCTCGAGGCGCTCTCGGAGTAGGCAATCGCCGAAAGTTCGGCGGGAAGCAGGGCGCGCGCCTAGACTCCAGGCCGATGGATGTGCTGGTCATTGGATCGGGCGGTCGTGAGCACGCGCTGGCGTGGCGGCTGGCGCGCGATGAGGGCGTGCGCCGCGTGCGGATCGTGGGAGGCAACGGCGGCACCCCGGCCGTGGGCGAGACAGTGCCCGACGTGGACGTGCGTGATGTCACCGCCGTCGCCCGTCACGCCTCGCGGGAGCGGTATGGGTTGGTGGTCATCGGTCCGGAGGGCCCGCTAGCGGCCGGTCTTGCGGACGAGATGGCCTCGACCCGCATTCCGACCTTCGGTCCGACGCGGGCGGCCGCACGCCTGGAGTCGAGCAAGTCATTCGCCAAGGAGCAGATGCGACGAGCCGGGGTTGCGACCGCATCGGCGCAAAGCTTCACCAACCCGGACGCGGCGCTGGCCCACGTTCGTGCCGCCGAGCTCCCGCTGGTCGTGAAGGCTGATTGGCTCGCGGCCGGCAAGGGCGTCGTGGTGCCGGAGACCTCCGAAGAGGCGGCGGTCGCGGTGCGCGACCTGTTCGACAGCGTCGCCCCGGGTGCTCGCATTGTGCTCGAGGAGCGTCTTACCGGCACCGAGGTCAGCGCGTTCGCGCTCGTCAGCGACGAGGCCGTCGTGCCGCTGGCGGTCGCCCGCGACTACAAGCGCCTGGACGACGGTGACACCGGGCCAAACACCGGTGGGATGGGCGCGTTCGCGCCGGTGCCGTGGTTCGGGCAGTCGGCGCTCGAGGGGATCGCGGCTGACGTGTTCGAGCCGATCGCCTGGCGAATGACGCGCGACGGTTTCCCGTATCGCGGTGTCCTGTATGCCGGCCTGATGCTGACCGACGATGGACCGATGGTGCTCGAGTTCAACGCGCGCTTCGGCGATCCGGAAGCGCAGGTGCTGCTGCCGATGCTTGATGGCGACCTGGCGAGCGCGCTCGTCGGCTGTGCCATCGCCGACCGCGGGCTCATGGAGGGATCCCTGGCGATGCGTGCCGGAGCCGCTGTCGGGGTGGTGGTCGCTTCGGAGGGGTATCCGGATGCGCCGATCACCGGGCGGCTGGTTGAAGGCGCCGAGCCCTCGTCAGCCGCCGATGACGGCGAGCTGCTCTGCTTCCACGCCGGCACCCGGCGCCGCCGCGACGGCCGCCACGAGACGATCGGTGGCCGCGTGCTGACGATGGTCGGACGCGGCCCGTCGTTCGGGGTCGCACGCGATGCTGCCTATCGGGGTGTTGCGCAGGTGGAGCTTGACGGCGGGCGATATCGAACGGACATCGCCTCCCGCGAAGTTGATTCCGGGTTGGACGGCGCCCGGCCCGATTGATCGAGGCGGGGCCGCGTCTGCCGGACTTCGTCAGCGGTCGCGCGCGCTTCCGGGAACCATGAGATCGACCCACACGAGCCGATGGTCGGAGCTCGGCACCGGGAAGCCGGTCCCGGTCAGATAGACGAGCGGATGATCGGGCTCTGGCCAGAAGACCGCCGAGCCCACGATTCGCAGGTTGCGGCTCGGCAGGACGTAATCGGCGCGAAGGTTCCCCGGCCCGCTGCATGGCGGGAAGGCCGGCGTGTCGCAGAAGTCCGCCGTATCGAACGCCGGATCGCTCTCGTGCGTGTCGTTCAGTGCATCCTGCACGAGTGCCCATGCCGTCCCGCCCAGGCTTGACGGCGTGGCCGTGGTGTTGATTCGCGGGTTATCGAGGAGCTGCTGAATCGAGCCGGGAAGGCTGTCACCGTCGAGCGGGTCCGAGTTCTGATCGCCCGCGATGACGAAGCTCGCCCCGGGCCTGAGACCCCCGGTGAGGCCTGCGTCGTCGTAGATGTAGTCGCCCGCGCCCGGCGTAACGTAGTCCGCCCAGAGCCGGATCTCGTCCGAGTTACGGCGGCCGTTGCGATCCTCCGCACCGTCGAAGACCGGCGGCGTGGGATGGCTGACCAGGAAATGGACGGTTGTTCCCCCGATCTCGATCGGGACGTCCCAGTGGCTCTTGCTCGAGAGCGGAAGGATCGCCAGCTCGTCGGCGCTGTACCAGTCGGCAGGGGCTGCCGTTGCCGGATCGTCGGGCAGCAGCGCGCCGGGCATATCGGCCCACAGGAAGGTCTGGAACGTCCGAGCGGCGTCGTAATCGATCGGATGCTGGCTGAAGACCGCCATGCCGAACTTGCCCGGGAATTCCCCGAAGCCCAGCGAGTCGTCGCCGTATCCGGGAGTCAAGGGCGTCGTGACGACGGCGCCGTTGTTGTTGAGGTCGAATCCCGACGAGATCCCTGTATTCGAGGGCGCCACGAAGACGTGGTCGTAGTGAATCGGCTCCTGGCCGTTCTGGCCGACGCCGAGGTAGTTCTCAGCGAATGCGTCTGTCAGGTCGTTGCCCGTGACGGGGCCATCGATGTAGTCGAACTCGTTGATGAGCAGCACCTCGGGTCGGGTGCGCTGGATGATCTCGGCGATCGCCGCCGCCTGGGCGCGTCGCGCCCGAAGCGCAGAGTCAGGCTCGTTCGGGTCGAAAGGATCGGACAGGTCCGAGAGCGCCAGGCCGGGCAGGTTGCGGTTCAGCGACGCGTTGAAGGTCCCGAAGCGCACCGCGTCCGGCTTTCCCTGGGCTCTCGTCGGAGTGAGGGCGACGAGCAGGGATGCCGCGAGCAGCATCAGGGCCAGGAGGAGTGCGGCCGGCGCACGCGCGTCGCGTAGCAGGAAGGACATTGAGTGAGCCTCCGTGTTGTTGTGCATGTCGACGCAGCACATCCTGGGCCAGCAACCTCAAGCTCGCGTCAACGTCGGCGACTATCCTAGGCCCCGATGACCACCGTGGCCGTTGTCTGCGGCTCCCGATCCGACCTGCCCACCCTGACGGGCTGCTTCGATGTGCTCGACTCGTATGGGATCACGTGGGAGGCCTCGGTGATCAGCGCCCATCGTCAGGCCGATGCGCTCCACGCCTACGTCGCCGAGGCCGAAGCGTCCGGCGCGCAGCTCTTCATCGGTGCGGCCGGTCTCGCCGCCCACCTCCCCGGGGTGCTCGCATCCCTCACCGGCAAGCCCGTCATCGGGATTCCCCTGGACGGGGGCTCGCTCGGCGGGGCCGATGCGCTCTACGCGGTCGTTCAGATGCCGCCCGGCGTGCCGGTCGCGACGGTCGCCATTGGCTCGGCAGGTGCCAAGAATGCGGCACATCTGGCGGCGCGCATCCTTGCCCTCTCAGATCCTGACCTCGCCGCGCGCGTCACCGCCTTCCGCGTCGACCAGGCCAAGAGGGCCGAGCTGCGCATCGACCCGCGAGTCTAGGTCGCGCGGAGGCCCGTGGGCCTGGGCGCGATTGCGCACGTGCGCCGGATGCACCGATTCACCACGTTGACGTGTCTGCGGTTGCCTCCGGATCGCGAATGTGCACCTGGGTGCACAACGCGGTCGCTGGTAGGGGCGCCACAGCCCCAACCTCGTAGTTGCGTGCACTGAGTGCACACTGGTCGTGTTGCCGGTTCGGGGCCTGAGCCTGTTACGCCGCGACCTCGCGGCACGTACCATTCGGGGCGTGATTGATCGGTATGCGCTGCCGGAGCTGCGCGAGATCTTCGGCGAGCGGCGCAAGCTCGAGCTGTGGCTCCGAATCGAGCTGCTGGCCGTGGAGGCACTGCACGCTGCGGGTGTTGTGCCGACCGACGACTGGGAGCGGATCCGAGCGACGGCTACCGAGGTAGATCCGGTCCGAGCGAGAGAGATCGAGCAGGAGTCGCAGCATGACGTCATCGCCTTTCTCCGCTCCATCACAGAACGAATGGGACCTGAGGGTCGCTGGTTGCACTACGGCCTGACCAGCTCTGACGTGCTCGACACGGCTACCGCGGCGGTCCTGCGCGACGCCACAAGCGTGGTCGAGGGCGAGCTGGCGCGACTGATCAACGTCGTCCGGCGCCTGGCAGGCGAGTACCGTGACACGCCGATGGTCGGGCGCAGCCATGGCATCCACGCCGAGCCGATCACGTTCGGCTTCAAGGTCGCCGGCTGGTACGCCGAGCTCCAGCGCGACGTCGATCGGCTCCAGCGGGCGCGCGAGGTGATCAGCGTGGGATCCATTTCCGGCGCGGTGGGCACGCATGCCAACGTCAGCGGCGAGGTCGAGCGACATGTGCTGGCCGGACTCGGCCTGGAGCCGGACCCGGCGCCGACCCAGGTCGTCAGCCGCGACCGCCACGCCGAGCTTCTCACGACGCTCGCCATCCTGGGCGGTACGCTCGAGCGGATCGCGGTCGAGATCAGGCACCTTCAGCGCACGGAGGTGAGCGAGGCATTCGAGCCGTTCGGCTCGGGCCAGCAGGGCAGCAGCGCCATGCCCCACAAGCGCAACCCGATCCTGGCCGAGCGCGTGTCCGGCCTGGCTCGGCTGCTGCGCGGCGACGCGCTCATCGGCCTCGAGAACATGGCGCTCTGGCACGAGCGCGACATCAGCCACTCCTCAGCCGAGCGGTTCGTCTTCGAGCGCGCGCTCGGGGTGGCCGCTTACGCCACGCGGACCCTGGGCGACATCCTGGACGGTCTCGAGGTTGACGCTGACCGGATGCGCGCGAACCTCGAGCAGCTCGGCGGCATGGTCTATTCGGAGGCGCTCCTGTTGGCGATGATCGCGAAGGGCGCCGATCGGCAGCACGCGTATCGGCTCGTGCAGGGCGCCGCGAAGCGCGCATGGAATGACGAGGCGACGTTCAGCGAGGCCCTGCGCGCCGATGCAGCGGTCGGTGAGTGGCTCACCACGGGCGAGATCGAGCGCGCGATGCACCTGCAACATCATCTTGCCGGCATCGGGGTCACCTATCGAGCGCTCGGCCTCGACGGATCCGAGTAGTAGGGCTGTACATGCGTCGCTGGCGTGACGCCGCCCGCGGGTCGATGCGAGTCGTGTCCGAGCGCCCGGATATGTGGCTACCGGGAGCGCTCGCCTGGGTCTCCAGTATCGGCTGGATTCCCTTCGTCGTGGCGGTCGTCCGGCCTCCGACCGTCGCGGAGCTCACGTTTCTCGGGGCCGGCATCGTCAGCTCCGGAAGCTGGCCGTGGAATGCGGTGATCATCGGCGGAGCAGCTGTGGGGCTGGTCATCCTCGCGTTCGCCCTGGTGGCCACCGCCAATGCCGTTCTCATCGGGCTTATCGAGCGCCGAGCGACCTCCGGCGGTGACATCGGGCGCATCTTCGTGGTGAGTCTTGTTGCGGCACTCCCCGCGGCACTCGCGGTCATGGTGGTCAGCGTCGCCGCGGTGACGATTGCGCAGCGTGCGTTCAACGCGCCCGATCCTTCCGGAGGACCGGTGATGCGGATGGTCACCGGGTTGGCGCCATACCTCGCCCTCCTGGGTCTGACGATCGCGGCGGGCGCCGCGTTTGCCGCGGTTGCGGGGCGGCTCGCCGTCCGTCGCGGAAATGGCGTCCTCCGAGCATTGCGCTCGGCGCCGGCCATCGCCGTGCGCGCGGCATCGGCGTCACACGCGATGGTGGTTCTCGCAGCCCAGCTCGTGTTCCTTTGCTTCAGCACGCTCCTGCTCGGCGTCCTGTGGGCTCCGATCGGGGCGCAGCTGACAAGCGGCGGCGGTTTCGACATCGCGATCGGCCTCCTGCTGGTAGGCTTCGTGGCGATCTGGCTCTGCCTGGTCCTGGCCGGCGGAGCCCTCCATGCGTGGTCAGCCGCCACGTGGTCGCGACTTCTCGCGGCCGATGCACTCGAAGAGACCGTTGAGCCGGCGTGGAAACCCTGATCGACGACCAGAGCCAGGAGGATGACCGATCCATGTCCAATGCCTTGCCGTACACCGAGATCGCAGGACTGCCGCTCATTCACCGTGGCAAGGTGCGTGAGACGTACGCGGTCGACGATCGCCACCTGCTGCTCGTCGCCAGCGACCGCCTGTCGGCATTCGACGTGGTCTTCGAGCAGCCGATTCCCGACAAGGGTGCCGTTCTGACCAGGCTCTCGACCTGGTGGTTCGCGCAGCTGGCCGATCTCGGCCGTTCCCACTTCGTGAGCGCGGATCGTGAACGTTTTCCGGAGCCCGCCCGAACTCGTGAGCTGGCGCCACGCTCGATGCTGGTACGTCGGGCCGAGCGCGTGGACGCCGAATGCGTGGTGCGTGGCTACCTGGCCGGGTCCGGATGGGTCGAGTACCAGCGATCACGCTCCGTCTGTGGTCAGACCCTTCCCGATGGGTTGCGCGAGGCGGACCGCCTCCCGGAGCCGATCTTCACGCCGTCGACCAAGGCAGAGGTCGGGCACGACGAGAACATCAGTCGTGACCAGCTGGCCGAGATGGTCGGAGGAGATCTGGCTCGACAGCTCGAGGATCGCTCGATCGCCCTGTACAACGAGGGCACGCGGCGCGCGGAGGCCGTTGGCCTGATCCTGGCCGACACCAAGTTCGAGTTCGGGTTCATCGACGGCGAGCTGGCCGTCATCGACGAGGTGCTCACGCCGGATTCGTCTCGGTTCTGGGACCGTGAGACCTACCAGCCGGGTTCCAGCCCGCAGAGCTTCGACAAGCAATTCGTGCGTGACTTCGTGTCCGACGCGGGCTGGAACAGGGAGCCCCCGGCGCCGATCCTGCCCGACGAGGTGATCAGTGGCACGCGCGATCGCTATGTCGCCGCATTCGAGCGGCTCACCGGGCGACCATGGGAGGCATCGGCCTGACGATGCGCTGGCTGGCCGAGGTGCACGTTGCGCTCCGCTCCGGCATCGCCGATCCTGAGGGCCTGACCATCGGATCGGCACTGCGCGCACTGGGGTATCCGACGGTGAGCGAGGTGCGCAGCGGCAAGCTGATGCGGATCGCGTTCGAGGCAGACGACTCCGACACGGCGGAGGCCGCCGTCGCCGAGATGTGCCGGGGCCTGCTGGCGAATCCGGTCATGGAAACCGCCAGCTGGGAGTTGCGCGCGGACGAGCAGCAGGACGCCGAGGCGGCAAATCCGTGACCGTCGTCGCACGCGGACCACGGGTGACGGTCGCCGTCTTTCCCGGAACGTGGTCGGAGCGCGACTTCGCGCACATCATCGAATCGGAGCTCGGCTGGGAGGCGCGCCTGGTCTGGCACACCGACGACGATCTCGGCGCGCCCGATGCCGTCGTCCTTCCGGGTGGATTCGCGCACGGCGACCATCTGCGGACAGGCGCCATCGCGCGTTTCTCGCCGGTGATGCGCTCGGTCGAGGCCTTCGCCGCCGCGGGTGGCCCGGTCATCGGCTCCTGCAATGGCTTCCAGGTGCTGACCGAGGCCGGCATGCTGCCCGGCGCACTGCTCCGCAACGACCACCTCGAGTTCCGCTGCGACTGGCAGTCACTTCGCGTGGAACATCCCGGCGCCGCCGCTGCCTGGCTTGGCGACCTGGCCGACGGCGAAGTCATCAGCCTGCCGATCAGCCACGGCGAAGGGCGCTACGTGGCCGACGAGGCCACGCTCGACATGCTCGAGCGTGACGCTCGGATCGTCCTCCGCTACGCCGATGCCGACGGTCGCGTGACGGACGAGGCGAACCCGAACGGGTCGGAGCGCGGGATTGCCGGGATCGTGAACGAGCGCGGCAACGTGCTGGGGCTGATGCCGCATCCCGAACGCGCGTCCGAGGCGGAGATGGGCGGGACCGATGGGCTGCGGCTGTTCCGATCGCTGGAACGCTGGCTGCAGGAGCAGCCGGCGGGCGCGGAACGTCGGCTATCATCGGGCTGACCGTCCCAGACTGCGCAGGAGGCGAACGAGTGGATCAGAGCGAGCGCGATCGTCGCGACCCGCCCGACGCGGAAAGCGCGGAGGACGCGTCACCGGCATCGTCCGAGCCCGCGCAGCACGATCTTGGCGCCCCGATGCCCGATGCGGACCATGGCGTGCCAGAGCCGACCGACTCCACCGCGACCGCCGAGATCGAGAGCTGGCCGAGCCAGGACGCCTCGTCCGCATCTTCGGGCGCGACTTCTGAGCCTGCCGCTTGGCCGACCGAGCCCCCCGTCGCCGGCTCCGCCGACGTCAACGAGTGGCCGACCGCGCCGCCGGAGCGCGGAGATGGGCCCATCCTCGCGCCGGAGTGGACGACGCGATCGGATCCAGAGCCCCAGCAGGACGCGCCGCCGCCCAGCGAGGTCGAGGCGTATCCTGCCCCACCCGCGCCGTCTTCGGATCCGAACCTCGCCGACGCCGCAGGGTTTGGCGCCGCGCCAGTCGCCGCGACGGCAGCGCACGCCGTTCCGGCCGGGGAGGGCGCGATCGGGGAGAGCACCCAATGTCCGCGCTGTGGCACGGAGAATCGGCCGGGTCTTGCGTTCTGCCGCAACTGCGGTCAGCGGCTAATTGCAGCCGGCATCGCGAGCTCGGTCGAGCGCCCCGGGACGCCGGAGGGCACCATGGCCTGCCCACGCTGCGGCACCCACAATCGCTCCGGCGTGGCCTTCTGCCAGAACTGCGGGGCGAACCTGCGCGGTACCGCGCCGGGGTACGTGCCGCCGGCGCTCGCCGAGGAGGCTGGAGCCGAGACGATCGAAGTGGGGCGCCACGGCGCCGTCCTCGGTCCGGTCGTGCTGCTCATCGGCCTCGTGGGCCTCGTCACCGGCTATCTGCTCCCGTTCCTCTACGGCTCCGGCTCGCTCTACGAGCGAGCCATCGGTCCCGATGGCTACGGCATCGCCTTCTGGTCAGGCTATCCCGACGTGAGTGGCGGCCTGGCCGACCAGGCCTACTTCGGTCTCACCGGCCCCATGCCGATCCTGGGTGCCCTGCTTCTCATCCTGGCGGTCGCCGGCTTCATGCGCGCCGTTCCGGGACCGCTCCAGACGATCGGCCTCGGTATCGCACTCCTTTGGAGCGTCGGGCTGATCGTGCTGTTCGCGGTCGTCGAGCTGGCCGCCAACTGGAGTGGCGATCTCGTCGGCATGCTGCGCGTCCTGACGCCCGCCGGCATCATCTTCGTGCTTTCCTCCCTGATCGTGCTGATCGGCACGCTCACGCGCTTCGGGCGAAGCTAGCCTGATGGCCCGCTACTGCGCGAACTGTGGCACCGAAGTCGAGGAGAACGCCGTCTTCTGCCCGACCTGCGGGCAGGCGATCGACCAGGCCACCGAGACCGAGATCCCACCCGCGCCCGCCTGGCCAGAGGCCCCCGCGGACGCGGTCGTGAGCGCCACGACTGAGCCGGGGGTACCCATCGAGTCGGCGGTCGACGAAGCGCGGGCCGTTCGATTCGAGCAGCCGACTCAGCTCGAGGAGAGGCCGAATCCACCCGCTGATCGTCCATCGCCACCCCCGCCCGCGGTCGCACCGGTCTCCAGGGCAGCCTACGGACCGCCGTCCGGGCCGGTCAGCCTGCCGGTGACCATGCCGGTCACCCTGTCGGCATGGTTGATCGGTGGCGGAGCCGCGCTCGCGGCTCTCGGCGTCCTCATCGGCCTCTTCGCCGGGTTTCTCAATCCGGTCGACCTGGTTCTGCTGTTGGCGCTGATGGCCATCGCCGTGACGGTCTTCTTCTCGGGCAGCGTGCCGCACGTCCCGCACCTGCGCCTGGTGACGCTGGTGGTCGTCCTCATCGGCTTCGGGATGGCCCTGGACCGCCTCAGTGTCACGCGCGCGGGAATCGGGGAGCTGCTGCTGTTCCTGGGGACGGCGGCGGCAGCCATCGGCGCAATCCTGCTCGAGCTCGGCCGCGATCAACCGCTGGGTGGCCCGCAGCGCTGAGAAGATGACACTCGCCCCACCGGTCGAGCAGCGGCACGGCCTGACCGAAAGGGAATACGAGCTGGTCGTCGATGCCCTCGGCCGGTCGCCGAACGCGGTGGAGCTCGGCATGTTCGGCGCGATGTGGTCCGAGCATTGCGCGTACAAGCACTCGCGGCTGCTCCTCGGACGGCTGCCGTCGAGCGGCGAGCGGGTTCTTGTGGGCCCGGGCGAGAACGCCGGCGCGATCGATATCGGAGATGGGCTGGCGGTTGTCTTCAAGGTCGAATCGCACAACCACCCGAGCGCGATCGAGCCGTACCAGGGGGCCGCCACCGGCGTGGGCGGCATCATCCGCGACATCTTCACCATGGGCGCCCGGCCCATCGCCCTCCTCAACAGCCTGCGCTTCGGACCGCTCGAGGTCGACGAGGAAACCGATGCCGCGGTCGCCGCGCGCAATCGGTACCTGTTCGACGGTGTCATCGGCGGGATCGCCGGCTACGGCAATTGCATCGGCATCCCGGACGTCGGTGGCGAGATCACCTTCGATCCGTCGTACTCGGGCAATCCCCTCGTCAACGCCATGTGTGTCGGGGTCGCCCGGCATGACGAGATCACGCTGGCCCGGGCGGCAGGTGCCGGAAATGTGCTCCTGCTGGTGGGAGCGACCACCGGACGGGACGGCATCCAGGGCGCGAGCTTCGCATCCGCGACGCTCGGCGAGGACCGTGATGAGCGGCGGCCGGCCGTCCAGGTCGGAAACCCGTTCCTCGAGAAGCTGCTGATGGAGGCCTGCCTGGAGCTTGCACGCCTGGACGCCGTGGTGGCGATGCAGGACCTTGGTGCCGCCGGGCTGACCTGCGCTCTGGCCGAGCTGACTGCCCGCGGCGGGGTCGGGGCCGAGGTGGATCTCGAGACTGTCCCTCGGCGGGAGGGCGGCATGTCGCCGTACGAGGTGCTGCTCAGCGAGTCCCAGGAGCGGATGCTCATCGTCGTCAGGCCGGACGCCGTCGCCGACGTGCGCGCCATCTTCGATCGCTTTGAACTGGCGGCCGCCGAGGTCGGGACCGTGATCGACGAGCCTGTCATCCGTTGCCGGACTGGCGGCGAGCTGGTCTGCGAGGTCCCGGGACGCGCGCTCGCTGACGATGCTCCACGTTACCGAATCTCCGGATCGGCGCCGGCGTCGATAGCCGCTGATCTCGATGCGCTCGGCGCCGAATTGCCGACGGAGGCCACCCTGCTGGAGCTCCTGGGCTCGCCGAACGCGCGCGATCGCAAGCCGATCTGGCGCCGCTACGATCATATGAACGGCACGAATACCCTGGTCGGACCAGGCGCCGGCGACGCGGCCCTGCTGCGGGTGAAGGGCACCGGGCGCGCGCTGGCCCTGTCGATCGACGGTCCGGGACCTGCCCGCCTCGGCGCGCTGGACCCGTACCTCGCCGGTGCATCGGCGGTCATCGAAGGCGCCCTCAACGTGGCGTGCACCGGCGCGACGCCGATCGGCATCACCGATTGTCTCAACTTCGGCTCGCCGGAAACCGACCTCGGCGCCTGGCAGCTCGAGCGGGCGATCGGCGGCATCGCCGATGCCTGCCGGGCCCTCAACGTGCCGGTCGTGTCGGGCAATGTCAGCCTCTACAACGAGACGCCTGGCGGGCCGATCCTGCCGACTCCCGTGATCGGTACGATCGGCGTGCTCGAGGAGCGTGGGCGTCGGCTGCGCATGGGTTGGGCGCCGGGTGAGGAGATCTGGCTGCTCGGCGAGCCGGCGATGGACGCGGCCGCGCTGGCCGCGTCGGAGCTCGCCTGGCGTCGCCGACTGCGCGGCGGCAT
>JACDBZ010000289.1 GCA_013694645.1 Chloroflexota bacterium | reverse complement strand
CGCCGGCAAGGTGGTGGACCCGGAGGGCAACCCGCTGAATGACATCTACATCTTCATCCAGGCCGCGGACGGGTTCACCGGCTCGACACGCACGATCGAGGACGGTTCGTTCGCCGCGTCCGGCGTGTCGGGGGTGTTCCAGATCACGACCACCGACATCGATTACGCCGAGGTGGTCCAGCGCGTGACGGTGCCGTGCGGGGAGCTCGTCGAGGTCGAGCTGGTTCTCACGCCGGCAGAGTGATGATCCGCACAGAGCGCCTCCTCCTTCGGCGCTGGCGGGATGACGATCGACCGGCGTTCGCGGCCCTCAACGCTGATCCGGCTGTCACCGAGCATCTGCAGGGTCCGATGACGCGAGACGCGTCCGATGCATTCATCGACCGCATCGAGGTCCACTGGCGTGAGCACGGGTGGGGCCTGTGGGCGCTCGAGGTGCCCGGCGTCGCGCCATTCATCGGCTACGTGGGCCTGTGGCCGGCGAACTACGTGACCGGCCGACCGATGGTCGAGGTTGGCTGGCGCCTGGCCAGGGAGTTCTGGGGTCACGGGTATGTCACCGAGGCCGCGCAGGAGGCGCTGCGTTTCGGATTCGAGGAGGTCGGGCTCGACGAGATCGTGTCGTTCACCGTGCCGCAGAACGAGCGTTCGTGGCGGGTGATGGAGCGGATCGGGCTTGTCCGGGATCCGACCGGCGACTTCGACCATTCTCGCGTGGACGCGGTCCGTTATCCCGATCTGGTTCATCACGTCTTCTACCGTCTCGGCCATGAAGCATGGCGCGCAATGGTGGCCCAGGCTCGCCCTGAGACATCTGGACATCATTAGAACAGTTGTTCTATCATCTGTCGTCCGATGGGCACGCCGGATGACTATTGCGAACTTCACGCGCACACCAACTTCAGTTTCCTCGACGGTGCCAGTCACCCCGAGGAGCTGATTGCCCGTGCGGCCCAGCTCGGTCTGCCTGCCCTGGCCATCACCGATCACGCGGGCCTGTATGCCGCGGTTCGTACCTGGAAGGCTGCACAGGAGACCCAGACCGATGCCGCTCGAGAAGCGGGGTTGCGTCCCGTTCGTCCGATCATCGGCCTCGAGCTCACGATCCCGCGCACCGCTGACCAGCTGCGCCTGGCGCGCCGCGGCCGCAAGCTGAACGATCCGCTGCGCGGTGCGAAGGCGAGTCGCGGCTGGCCCGGTGAGCACCACGCCGGGCCGATTCCCGGCGACCACCTCGTTCTGCTGGCGCGTGACGTCGATGGCTACACCGCTCTCTCCAGGCTGGCGAGTCACGGCCACCTGGCCGGCGAGAAGCAGTTCCCTGTCTTCGAGCGCACGATCGTGGAGGCGGCGCTCGGCGAGGCGCGCGACCACCTCTTCGGCCTCACCGGCTGTCGCAACGGCCAGGTCCCGCGCCTCCTGCTGGCCGGTGACCGTGAGGCAGCGCTGACCGCGGCGCACGACTGGGCGGGACACTTCCCGGAAGGAAGCTTTGCCGTCGAGCTCAGCCACCACCTCCAGCCCGATGACGACTGGCTGGTCGCCCAGCTCGTCGAGCTTGCCGATGCAGCCGGTCTGCCGACGGTCGTCACCAACGAGGTCCACTACGCCGATCCCGACGGCCATCGGCTCCAGGACGTGCTCGTCTGCGTCCGCCACGGTGCGTCGTTGGAGGAGGCGCGCGAGCTGCTTCTGTCGAACGCGGAGTATCGGCTCAAGACGGGGCGTGAGCTGGCGCGCATCGGCGAGAGCCTGCCTGACGAGCGCAGTCGCCATGCGTGGGAGGTGGGCATGGCGCGCAGCGCCGTCATCGGGCAGCGGTGCCGGCTCGAGCTGGGCTTCGAGCGCTATCGGTTTCCGGGATTCAGTGTTCCGAAGGGGGAGACCGCGTTCTCATATCTCTACCAGCTTGCACACGACGGCTTACTGCGCCGTTACCAGCCGATTACCAAGCGCGCGCTGAATCAGCTGACGCACGAGCTCGACATCATCGACCGCACCAATCTGTCCGAGTTCTTCCTGATCGTGTGGGACCTCATGGAGTTCGCGCGGAAGGGCGGGATCATTGGCCAGGGGCGGGGCAGCGCAGGCGACTCGATCGTGGCCTACTGCCTGGGTATCACCAAGGTCGACCCGATCGAGCACAAGCTGCTCTTCGAGCGCTTCATCAACGAGGCCCGCGCGTTGCCGGACATCGACATCGACTTCGACGTCAATCGCCGCGAGGAGGTGATCCAGTATCTCTACACCAAATACGGCGCCGATCACGCCGCCATGGTCTGCACTGTCGTGACCTATCGGGCGCGCTCGGCGGTTCGCGAGGTGGCCAAGGCGCTCGGGTTTCCCGTTGAGGGTGTTGATGCGCTGGCCAAGGCGCTCGATACCCGCGATGCAACCGACGTGGCTCGAGACCTTGCGCTGGATGGCTCGTTCGCGTGGCTGTTCACCGAGCTCGGGATCGAGATGGCCGATGCCGCCGTCCCGTCCGGCCGCGACGGGCGAGGGTCAGGGCTCGTGCACCCGGCCTCCGCCTCCTCGTGGAATGCGCGGCCACGACCTGCCCTCGATCCACGGCCGGTCAGCGAGGGCGGCTGGTATCCGCCGAAGCGGGCTCGGGTGCTGGACGCATCGGTCACGACGGTGAAACACGAGTCCGAGACCACGAAGCGCTATGCCCGGTCCGGGGAGCTCAGCGGTGGTGATCTGCGGCTGCCGACGCCGCGTGACAACGGCTCGCCCGGGCCGTCGAGCGGCCGGCCGAAGCTGGTGCGCGTGGATCCTGAGAGCGGGATGCCGATCGAGGAACGTCGCCGGCCGCGGGTCGTGCCGG
>JACDBZ010000277.1 GCA_013694645.1 Chloroflexota bacterium | reverse complement strand
GGATCGAGTTCCTCGTTGTAGCGAACTGACAAGCCATTCCTCGGTGGTCTGGGCGGCGAGTGGCGAGCCGCATCGTCCCACATCCCGCGTTCCCACGCTCCCGCCGCACCCAGGGACCGGGTACCGTCCCAATCACTTCGGGCTGGCCGTCGGATGATTCGCCGGGTGGATCGTTGGCGGTCAAACAGGGCGTCCCACCGTCAGCCAGTCATCCCATGCATACTCCCAGGCGAAGTGACCGGCTAGGCCCGTCAACGGGCCAGGCTTGAGCCCCCGAGTGGTTATCTGACGGCGAACAGCCGCCCGGCACCGTCAATCAACCATCCGGCGAATTCTCTGACGGCCAGGGGACTCAGGACCGATACGTCACGCGGCCCTCAGCCACGGTCAGTCGGACCACCCCCGGCAGCTCCACGCCGAGCAACGGCGTATTCGCCGATGCCGACGCCAGAACGGCGGCCTCGACTCGCCTCCGAGCCAGCGGATCAAAGACCACGAGGTCTGCGAGCTGACCGGGCGCCAGGCTTCGACTTTCACCGATGATCTCCGCTGGGCGGATCGAGAGTGCGCCGATCAGGGTTGCCAGGTCCAGGCGTTCGGCCTCGACGGCGGCGAGGCCGGTCGAGAGCGCCGTCTCGAGCCCGATCATGCCGGGTGCCGCCTCCTCGAACGGGACGAGCTTGCGCTCGGGCGGATGCGGGGCGTGATCGGTCGCGATCGCGTCGACCGTGCCATCGGCGAGGCCCGCGAGCAGGGCCAGCGCATCCTCGCGCGACGGAAGTGGCGGGTTGACGCGACATGACCCGTCAAAGGCGCGAGCGACGTCCTGCGCGTCATCACCGGACGCTTCCCAGGCGAATTGGCGCGATCCGGCCACCCACTCGTCGGTGAGGGCCATGTGATGCGGCGTTACATCGCACGTCACCGGCAGGCCCCGCGCACGCGCCCGCCGCACGGCCTCGAGGCCGGCCGCTGTCGACAGATGCGTGAGGTGGAGTCGGGCCCCGGTCTCGACGGCCAGTGCGATGTCCCGTTCGACCACCGACAGCTCGGCGTCCGGGACCCAGCCGGTCAACCCGAGGCGGGTGGCGGTCGGTCCGGCGCGCATCACGCTCGCGGTGGCGAGAAGCGCGTCCTCGGCGTGCTCGATGAGCGGACGGTCGAGTCCGGTCAGGCAGGAAAACGCCGCGCGCGCCAGGTCGTGCGAGGGCACGGCCGCGCCGTCGTCGGAGAAGCCGACCGCCCCGGCGTCCGCCATCTCGACGAGGTCAGCCAACGTTTTCCCCTGACGTCCGGTCGTCACGGCGCCGATGACCCGCACACGGCAGGCCGCTTGCCGGCCACGCTCCAGTACCCAGGCCAGCCGCGCCGGCGTATCGAGCGGCGGATCGGTGTTCGGCATGGCGCACACGGTTGTGAATCCTCCGCGGGCCGCGGCTCGCGCCCCGGAGGCGATCGTTTCGGCGCCGTCCGCGCCGGGCTCTCGCAGGTGCGTATGGAGGTCGCAGAATCCTGGAGCGGCCACGAGGCCGGTGCCATCAAGCCGCTGGGCTCCGGGCGGCAGCGCCGCGGGGTCTGCCAGAAATCCATCCAACACGGCCAGGTCGCGGATGCTATCGGAACCATCGTTCGGGTCGATGACGCGGACCCCGGCCAGCAGGAGCGTGACCGGCGCGTCGGTCAAACGTCCGAAGCGTTCGTCGCTCACGCGGCTCCCGTGACCAGCGCCAGGGCCGCCATGCGCACCGGCACGCCATTCTCGACCTGGCGGCCGATGAGACTGCGCGGACCATTGGCGAGGTCCGAGGTCAGCTCGACCCCTTCGTTGGTCGGGCCGGGGTGGAGTATCGGCGCATTCGGCGCGGCCAGCCGCATGCGCGCTTCATCCAGCCTCCAGTGTTCGATGTACTCGCGTATCGAGCTGATGCCGCCGCTCGCAGATCGCTCGAGCTGAACGCGCAGGCTCATGACCGCGTCGGCGCCCACCAGGGCGTCCTGGATGTTCGTGACGACATCGATCCCGGGGTGCCCTTCGAAGCCGCGGACCCAGGCCGCCGGTCCACCGAGGCGAACGCGTGCGCCCAGGGTGACGAGCGTATGGAGATTGGACCGCGCGACTCGCGAGTGCTCCACGTCACCCACGATCGCGATCACCCGTCCGTCGAGTGGACCGAGCGCCTCGCGCAGCGTCAGGGCGTCGAGCAGCGCCTGGGTCGGGTGGGCGTGCATCCCGTCGCCCGCGTTGACGATCGCTATGCCGGTGCAGCGTGCGACGAGATAGGGCGCCCCCGCCGCACTGTGCCTGAGCACCAGCGTGGTGATGCCGGTCCGCTCGAGCGTGCGGACGGTATCGACCAGCGACTCGCCCTTGCCGACGCTGCTGCTCGCTACGTTCAGGTCGACCACCGTGGCGCCGAGCGCCTTCGCGGCAAGCTCGAAGCTGACCCGCGTGCGCGTCGAAGCCTCGTAGAAGGCCAGGCCGACCGTTTCGGCCTCGAGCAGCGAGCGAGAGCTCCGGGTGGCGCGCGCCTCCCGCATCTTGACGGCCAGGTCCAGGACGTTGTCGACCTCTGTTCGGCTCAGCGCGTCGACGTCGAGCAGATGGCGCTGCATGCCAGCGCCGGGCAGGACGTCGAGGATCACGCCGCGTCCTCCGGTCGCTCGACCACGACCTCGTCCAGGTCATCGGTCTCGAGCAGGCGGACATGTACCAACTCGTCCGTTCCCGTCGGCAGGTTCTTTCCGACGAAGTCGGGGCGGATCGGAAGCTCGCGGTGCCCCCGATCGACGAGGACGGCGAGGCGCACGGCGCGCGGGCGCCCGTGATCGGTCAGGGCGTCGAGCGCCGCGCGAACCGTGCGGCCGGTATACAGCACATCGTCGACGACGACGACCGTGCGGCCGTTGATTTCAGCCTCCAGGTCCGATCGTTTCACGATCGGCGCGTGCGCCAGGCGGGTCAGGTCGTCGCGGTAGTAGGTGATATCGAGCGACCCGACCGGGACCGATGCGCCCTCGTGCTGCTCGATGAGCCCCGCCAGGCGCCGCGCAATCGGCACGCCTCGGCTCCTGACGCCGACGAGGACGAGCTTGTCAATGCCGCCATTGCGCTCCACGATCTCGTGCGCGATGCGGGTCAGCGCGCGGCGCAGATCATCGGCGTCCAGGATGCGGCGTTCGGACATGCGTCTCCTTGGCGGCCTCGCGGGACCGCGTTAAAGGGTTCGCGTCC
>JACDBZ010000258.1 GCA_013694645.1 Chloroflexota bacterium | reverse complement strand
TCTCGGATCCGAACGAGTTGACGAGCCACGGACGGTTGAAGTCGCCCTGGGCCTCGATCATGTCCGGCCCGTACTCGGACCAGTCGACGCCTCCGCCGGTTCGGTACGCCTCCAGCAGCTGTGGCATTACCTTTCCGCACGCAACCATCGACCTGGTCAGCGGGGTGATCGAGTAGGGGCTTTCGAGATTTAAGAGCGCTTCAACATGCGCCTCGGGGAGCAGGTAGCGGCGCTGGTCCGCGGCAGCCGCAACGTCGTCGACCTCGAGAAATCCCGTCGCAGCCTGCTGATCGAGCCACTCCCGGGCGTACCGCGCGTCGATTCCGGCGCGCGATGCGAGCTCGGCAGTGGTCGCCGGTCCGCCGTCGTGCAGCGATCGGTACAGCCCGAGCTGATCGCCGACATAGACGCTCATGACATCGAGCATGGCAAGGCTCTGTTCGAACAGGCGCGCGACGAGGGCGTCGGGTGTCTTCTCCGCCTCGCTGGCCGCCGATGTTTCGCTGGTCATGGTGCTCCTCTGCTCCATCGTCTTGCTGCGTGCTCCACGGTACCGCGCATCTGGAGATTACGAGGCCCGATGCGGATCGGTTTGTCGCGGCGTTCGATGTCGCAGTCCACGAGCATTGCGAGGAGCGGGTGGGTCAGCCGACCTGCGACCACTACGCCGGCGATCCGGTGCCCGACGGCCTAACGTTCGCGGAGAATGCCGCCAGCCTGGCCCTGGCGCGAAAGGCGGCGTTCATCGAGGAGTGCCGCGTCCGCGACGCGGTCTTCTTCGACAGCGCATATCACGACAGCGTTGGCCTCGGCCTTCTGAAGAGCGAGTACGAGCTTCGAGCCGCCGGAGATCCGCTGCCGGTACCTCGCTGAATTGGCTCTCGAGTCGCGGGCAGTGGCCGGCGGGCCGAATTACTGGCCCCGCGTGGCCCGGGCCGGAGCCTGCGGCACGTAGGTGAGCTGCGCTCGGCGATCGGGTATCAGGAAACGGGAAACAAAGTCGCACACCTGGCCTCGGTCAACGCCTTCGTATCGTGCAAGCTCCTCGTTCACGCGTTCCGGCGTACCCAGGAGCGACGCGTACATGCCGATGCGGTCCGCCTTCTCCTGCGTGCGCTCCATATCGGCGGCATGTTCGGTGTGTCGCAGGTGGCGCACACGGTCGAGCTCGGAGTCGGCGGGCCCGGTATCGCCGAGGCGCTCCACCTCCTCGAGGACCGCCGCTGCGACCTCTTCAGTGTCCGCTGCCACCCGCGTCGTGACCTCGATGGTCAACCGGGCCGGATCGTCCAGCAACGGGTAGGTCCAGGCGTTTGCCTCCTGCGCGCGCTCTTTCCTCACGAGGGTGCTGTAGAGCCGCGATGCTCGGCCCCGACCCAGGAGATCGGCGATGACCTCGGAGACGTCCCACGTGTCACTCCCGAGGGGAGGGATCGGGTAGCTCATGTAAACTCGCGGGAGTGCCACGCTCCTCTCGACCCGGAGGCTGCTGGGACCGATACGGGCTGGGTCTTCGGCAGGGAAGACGCGTGGCGGCGCGACGCGACCGCGGGGCAGCTTGCCGAAGTGCCGTTCGACCATGCCGATGGCCGATGACGGATCAACGTCGCCGGCAATCGCCAGCACCGCGTTGCTCGGGGAGTAGTACGTCTCGAAGAACCGGTGCACGTCCTCGAGGGTTGCCGCTGCGAGGTCCTCCATCGAGCCGATGATCTCGTGCGCGTACGGATGTGCGGAGGGGTACACCAGCGATTGCAGCAGCTCCTCCGCGTCGCCGTACGGCAGGTTGTCGATCTTGAGCCGGCGCTCGTTCCGCACGACGTCACGCTGGTTGTCCAGCTTCGCCTGGTCGAGGCCGGGCAGGAGATGCGCGAGCCGTTCCGCCTCCAGCCAGAGGGCGAGCTCGAGCTGATGGGCGGGGAGACGCTCGTGGTAGAAGGTGCGATCGATCCCTGTCGCAGCGTTGGCGCGCCCTCCGACGGCCTGGATGAGCGCGAAGTGCTCAGCCTTCCCCACGTTGAGCGAGCCCTGGAACATGAGGTGCTCGAACAGGTGGGCGAGCCCGGTGCGCCCGGGCGCCTCGTCCGCGCTTCCGACCCGGTACCACAGGCTCACTGCCACGACCGGGATGGATCGGTTCGGCGAGAGGCAGACGACGAGTCCGTTCGCAAGCTCGTACCGCTCGATCATGGCTGTGATGGTAGTCGCGGTCCCTCGATCCATGAAGCATCCGAGGATTGACGTACACATGCGGACCGATGTCCTGCTCGGTGTCCTCGTCCGCGCGCGCCAGCTGCCCGGACGTCCGATCGCCGACGCGCTCATCGTCGCCGGGAGCCTCGCGGCCGATGCACTCCCGCTCGCGACGTTCGAT
>JACDBZ010000256.1 GCA_013694645.1 Chloroflexota bacterium | reverse complement strand
GTCCGCGAGCCGCGCGAGCGTATCGGTCTTGACCCCGTCGTAGCCCTCGCGGGCGAAGCGGATGTCGATCCGGTCGTAGTGACTCGGTCCGGCCAGGGCCTGGAGCTCGGCGAGCACCTCGGACGCCTGCTTGTCCTTGCTCAGCCACAGGTCCAGCAGGAAGAGGCCCGACGCGATGCCGTCACGCTCGGGAATGTGCATCCCGAAGCCAAACCCGCCGGACTCCTCGCCGCCGATCACGGCGTCGGTCTCGGTCATCTTGGGCCCGACGAACTTGAAGCCGACTCCGGTCTCATGCGCCTGGGTGCCGTAGATCTCGGCCAGCCGCTTCGCCATGCTCGTCGTGGTCACCGTGTACACCGCCGGACCGATCTGACCGCGGACCTCGAGCAGGTACCAGTACAGGAGGCCGTAGACCTGGAGCTGGTTGACGAAGATCCCCTCCTCGGTCGCCATCCCCACCCGGTCGGCGTCGCCGTCGAAGGCGATGCCGATGTCGGCGCCCCAGCTCGGAATCTCGGTGAGCCACTCGTCCACGTTGGGGCGGATCGGTTCTGGATTCACGCCGCCGAAGAACGGGTTGCGCTCGGTGTGCATCTCTCGCACGGTGATCGCCCCGCCGGCGAGCAACCGGGTCATCCAGCCCGAGCCTGAGCCGTAGAGCGTCTCCACCAGGACCCGTTTGTCCGCGGCGCGGATCCGCTCGATATCGACGATGCTCTCCAGCTGGTCGCGGAATTTCGGGTACGCGTCGAACGTCTCGACCATGCCCGCCGCGAGGGCGTCCTCGAAGTCACGTCGCGGCGGCAGCTCGTCCTCCGGATGCGTGTCCATGGTCGCCTCCATGGCGGCCAGCATCTCCGGCGCGGCGGCGCCGCCGGTATCGGCCTTGACCTTGAAGCCGTTGTCGGTCCACGGGTTATGGCTGGCGGTGATGACGATCCCCGCACCGGCGTTCAGCTCGCGGGTGAAGAAGCTGCCGACCTGCGTCGGGACCGCCTCGGAGGGAGCGTGGCTGCGAATGTCGTGCGCCGCAAGCACCTCGATGCAGGCGCGCGCGAAGTGCTCGGAAGCGAAGCGCCGGTCATGGCAGACGACCACGCCCCGATCCGCGGCTCCGGTCTGCTCGAGGTATTCCGCCACGCCCCGCGCACAGCGGCGGACGTTGTGAAAGGTGTAGTCCTCGCCGATGGCGGCTCGCCAGCCATCGGTCCCGAACTTGATCTTCGTCACGTGGTGGCTGGCACTCGTCTGCTGGCTGGATCGCTGCTGCGGCCCTCATGGTAGCGAGTCCCAGTGGCGCGAGGCAGTTGATCCGTCGCGAGCGCTTCGATATGTCGGGGGATTCGCGCCCAGAGACCGCTGCGGGCCATCCCTCGCCGATGTATCGGTCGCTCGGAAGCCTGAGGGCACTCGAAGCCGGCGTCCGGCGCCACAAGCGCCGATCCATCGGCAATCCAGCGCCCGGGCCGCTACGCGCGGCGTCAATCCGGTGATGGATCGCGGCCTGCGCGCGAAGCGGCATCGTCGAGTGCGGCCTGGAGGCGAGTCAGGAGCGGGCGCAGCGGCTCCCGGGGACGGACGCCGATCGGCTCACCCTCTTCGACGCGCAGGCGACAGAACGGCAGCGGCACGACGTGCCGATCCCAGCGACCGCGAAGACGGAGGGCGGGGTGCGCGGCGACCGCCCACGGCTGAAGGGGGACGCCGGCCTCGCGGGCAACGATCAGCGCCCCCGGCTTGGCGCGCCGGTACGGGCCGAGCGGACCGTCCGGGCTGACCACCAGCGAGGCGCCTTCGCGGCCGACGCGTGCCAGCTCCAACGAGAGGCGCGCCGCCTCCGACCGCTCGCCCTCGGCGGGCAGCTGCACCGACCCGGAGCCGAGCGCCGCCAGCATGGTGCTCATCACGTCCCCGCGGAACGTCTGTGTGCTGAAGCTGACATGGCGCTGGTGGCCGCGCATGCGCCACGCGGCGATCGCGGCGGCCAGGTTGTACTCGTGCCAGAAGGCGAGCACGACCTG
>JACDBZ010000154.1 GCA_013694645.1 Chloroflexota bacterium | reverse complement strand
CCAAGGCGGTCGAGCACCTGGGCGACCGGTGGAGCTTCCTCATCGTGCGTGAGCTGGCGATATTCGGGAAGCAGGGATTCAATACCCTGGCCACCGGCCTACCGGGCCACATCTCGCGCTCGGTGCTGGCCGCCAAGCTGCGAAAGCTCGAGGAGATTGGGCTGGTGGCGCGTGAGCCGTCAGCGCCGTCGCGATCGGCCCCGTACTGCCTCACCCCCGCGGGCGAGCAGCTGGTACCGACGCTGACGTCGCTCTGGCAGTGGGCCGAGAAGTGGGTACCGGAGGATCCGGCCATGGCGCAGCGCGATCCCAGCATCATTCTCTGGTGGCTCACGCATCGCGTCGACGTGCGTGCCACACCCGAGCGACAGGTGGCGCTCGAGATCGCCATGCGAGGAAACGACGCGGACCGATGCTGGCTGCTGCTCGCCAACGGCACCGAACCCACCCTGTGCCTCGAGGATCCGCTGATCGGCCAAGAACGCTACGTCTACGTCGAGGCCGATGCGGCCGACCTCTACCCGATCGCCCGCGGCTCTCGCTCATGGACCGATGCAATGGGCGATGGGTCGGTTCGCATCTACGGTGAGCCTGGGCTCGTCGCCGCATTGCCTGGCTGGTTCCTGCCGGTCGAGCGAGACGAGGACGCGCGGCAGAACCTCTCGCTCCGCGAGCCGGAGCTTGCCGTCGGCGCCGCCGGTTGAAGGACTGCCAGCGCATGCTCGCGCGCCAGGAACGATCCCGCGCCGCCATCCAGCAGAAGAGCCTCGACGCGCCGGATGAAGTGCGCCGCTTTCCTCAGGGGATCGGCGAACTGGTGCGCGTCGGTTCGTTGACCATCGGTCGCGGCACGCTCGAGCCCGGCTGGCGCTGGTCGACGTCCTTGAAGTCGATCCAGGGCACGTCCTCGTGCCAGATCCACCATCTCCAGCTGCTCCTCGCGGGTCGCTTCCGCGTCGAGATGGACGATGGCGAGACCGCCGAGTTCGGGCCCGGCGACGTCTTCGATGTCCCGCCCGGACATGACGCCTGGGTCGTTGGGGATGAGTCGGTCGTCACGGTGGACGTGTTCGGCAATATCGGCGCGGTCGGAGTGCCGGGCGAGCACGAACGCCTCGTGACGACCCTCCTCATGTCCGACATCGTCGACTCGACCCTCACCGCCGCGCGACTCGGGGACGCCGCTTGGAAGCAGCTGCTCGCCGACCACAACCGCCTCATCCGCACGCAGTTCGATCGCTTCCGAGGACGGGAGGTGAACACCACGGGAGATGGCTTCCTCGCGACGTTCGGAAGTGCCGCCGGCGCTCTACGGTCCGCTATGGCGATGCGCGACGGGATACGGGGCCTGGGTATCGAGCTCAGGATCGGCGTTCACACCGGCGAGGTAGAGGTGCTGCCGAACGACATCGGTGGAGTTGCCGTCCATGCGGCCTCGCGGATCATGGCCCTGGGAGGCGCGTCCGAAATCATCGTGTCGTCAGTCACGCACGGCCTGGTGGACGGCAGCGGCTTCCGCTTCGAGGACCGGGGACATCACCAGACAAAGGGCTTGGAGCGACCGATCGAGGTGTTCCTGCTCGCGACCTGACGTGCCTTGAGTCGATCGACGTCCACACATGGGCAGCCAACCTGTCCGATCTGGTGTAGATGCTGCCGGGCGGCCTCCGATTCGCTGGCGGCGTGGAGCCAAGGAGAATTCGCGCGAGCCGGCCCTCGTTTGGCGTAACCCCAAGGCGCTGCCGGGCTCTTGTTAACCGCTAGCCTGTACTACCTTCACCGGTCGGACGCAGTAAGTGAGTGGCTCCGGCGGGCCGGAGGCGGCCGTGTACTGAATTCGCTCGGCATCACCGAGAGCTGGAGCGAGATCCCGCTGCCCCACCCGCCTCGCTCACGCGAGTGGCTTCACGTCGCTCTCGTGGAGTGCGGAGGTTGCCACCAGGTGCTTGAGCAACGCTCGCCTGCACAGCGATGGTGCCCGGGATGTCGGAGCCTTCGTGAGAGGGAGCGCGCTCGCCTGAGGATGCGGCGCTTACGACGCGGTACGGGGCGAAACTAGGCCGCAGCTCGTCCCAGGAAGATAGCCGCACATCCGACCCTACACTCGGGAGATGACAGTTCTGCGGATGGACAACGT
>JACDBZ010000118.1 GCA_013694645.1 Chloroflexota bacterium | reverse complement strand
AACCCAGAGAGGATCCGTGCAAGGCGAAGCTCCCGCCCGAGGGCTCTGCGGAGCCACAAGGCGACACGTCCGGCCTCGCGGATTGGAGAGACTCGATTTGCCACGCCCCGATGGTGCGCCAGGCGTGCTTACCGGCCGCTTACGGTTCGATTGCACGCGGTGCACCTATCCATCAACTTCATGCTGCTTTCGGTCTGATCGGGCCCCAACAAGACCCCAATTCGGCCGAAATGCGGGCAGGACGTGCGCTCGGTGCACAATCTGACCTTTCTGACCGATAAGGCGCCCCCCACGTTCGTAGTTACGTGCACCGGGTGCACACGCAGAAGCGGAGCAAACAAACAACGCCCCTCCCCGAGGAATCGAGGAGGGGCGCATCGGCAACAGGAATCAGGCGACGCTCACGCGGTCCCGATCCCCAAGGCGAAGAATCGCCATCAGGAGCAGATAGATGAGCAGCCAGCCGATGAGCGCCACCACTGCGGCGACGTCGAGCACGCTGCCGCCACCCGGCGTCACCTGGTCGAAGGAGAAGATGCCGCGGAATGGCGCGACGAACGGCTCCGTCACGTTGTAGACGAACTCCACGATGTTGTTGGACTCGTTGGCCACGAACAACAGCAGCAGAATCCGCAGGCCCAGCATGACGGCGAGAATGCCGAACAGCAGGGAAACGATGCGCCGCACGTAATAGAGCGGCCCGGCACCGGCCGGCTCGACATAGCCGCGGTCGGCCGAGTTCACGTTCACCTGGCTGCCGGCCGGCTGAGCCGGAACCGGGTACGGCTCTGCCACGGGTCGCTCGCGCTCGACATAGGTCTGGCGCTCCACGACGCGGGTGTCGTCGACGGGATTGACAGGATCAACGGGATCCACGGGATCGTTGCGTCGGTCGTCGTAGGTCATGGCGCGATGCCTCCATCACGGAGTTTGGGCGATCGAAGTTCAGGTCCGAAGATGCACACCCTGTGCCAACCGCTACGCCACTATTCCGCCCGGTGACCATGCTCCCCGATGAGCGGGACGAACACGACCGGTTCGAGCTCCGTGGTCGTCAGCCCGTCGCCTTCCCGCACGACCACCGTCAGGATCTGCCGTTCTCGGTCTCCCACCGGCATCACCAGGCGACCACCTGACCGATCCAGCTGCTCCAGCAGCGGTCCCGGCACGGACGGCGCACCGGCAGTCACCAGGATGGACCGATACGGCGCATGCGCCGACCAGCCTTGGGTCCCGTCACCGACGACCACCTCGATGCGGTCATCGGCATAGCCCGCATCTTCGAGACGCTGGCGGGCGGTCGTGGCCAACGCCTCGTGTCGCTCGATGGTCGTCAGTCGCGCACCCAGCTCGCCGAGGAGAGCGGCCTGGTACCCGGAGCCGGTCCCGACCTCCAGGACGTTGGCACCGTTCCACCCTTCCGGCGGCCGCGCGGCGGTGGTCATGATCGCCACGACATAAGGCTGGGAGATCGTCTGCCCCGATCCGACGGGGAGCGCGTGATCGCCGTACGGCTCATCACCCTCGACAAACCGATGTCGCTCGACCGCGCCGAACGCCCGCAGAAGCTCGGGATCGCGGATGCCGCGAGCCTCCAGCTGTTCGGCCACCATCCGCGCTCGGTCGCGGGCATGGGTGTCGACGATGGCGGCCGGGCGCGGCCGCGGGAAGTGCGGCCACCGCATCGGTCAGTTGGCCAGGTCAGTGAGCCAGGTCAGCGGGTCGCGTCAGCTGAAGCTGGTCAGCTGACGCTGGCGGCACGCGCCCGTGGGCGAGTCGTGCGCCGTGGCGCATCGGCCTCAGCCTCGATGTCGTCGTTCGCACCCACGCCTGAGTCGACGGTGCCGAGGGTGGCGGCGTCGAGTACGTCGTTGAGGATCCGGTCGGCCTTCTCGCGCACCATGCGGCGCGTCTGCTCACCGCTTCGAGGTGCGAGAAGCACGCCGACGGCCAGTCCGACGAAGAAGAATCTGATCGCGATTCGCACGCGGCTGAACATGAGCGATGGCGTCCCTTCGTATGTGGGGTTCGTCTTGTCGAGAGTGGCAAGAAGGATACCACCGCGTTTCCGACCGCCCGTTCGGCGCGTCTCCCTCGATAAATCGAGGCCACACCGCGGGGAGGGCCTACTCGCCGAGGCCGTATTCCTTGATCTTGGCGTAGAGCAGGCGACGGTAAATGCCGAGCTCATCGGCTGCCTTGGTCCGATTCCCGCCGGTCCGATCGAGGGCCTCCTTGATGAGCTGGCGTTCGAGCGCCGCCACCCGGTCCTTGAACGCGACGCCGTTGGCGTGGCCGGCAGCGGTGGCGATCTTCTCGTCGGCATCGGCCTGGGCATCGGCGGCGTCGAGCTTGGTGCGGCGATCGGACAGCTCGGCCTCGTCGTCCTCGAGACGCGTGCGTCGCTGGGCCAGGCGGGCTCGATCCCGAGCCTCGCGGGTGTCGCCGAAGGGGAGATGCTCGATCGTGATCGGGTTGCCACGTGAGAGCACGACCGCACGCTCGATCGCGTTCTCGAGCTCGCGAACGTTGCCGGGCCAGTCGTAATCGGTCAGGCGTTCAAGCGCGTCCTCGCTGATGGCCGTCGGGATCGCACCAGGCGTGTGGCGGAACTTCACCAGGAAGTGCTCCACGAGCAGCGGAATGTCGTCCTTGCGCTCGCGCAGCGGTGGCATGTGAATGTGGATCACGTTGAGCCGGTAGTAGAGATCCTCCCGGAACTTGCCCTTCGTGACCTCTTCCGACAGGTTGCGATTGGTCGCGGTGATGACCCGGATATCGATCTTTATCGGCGTATTCGAGCCGATCCGCTCGAACTCGCGCTCCTGGAGGATTCGCAGCAGCTTGGTCTGGGTGCCCGGCGTCATCTCGCCGATCTCGTCGAGGAAGATCGTTCCCTTGTTGGCGGATTCGAACCGGCCCTTGCGCATGGTCATTGCGCCGGTGAACGAGCCCTTCTCGTGGCCGAACAGCTCGGTCTCGAGCAACGTCTCCGGCAGCGCCGCACAGCTCACCTTGACCAGGGGATGCGGATTGCGCTTGCTGGCCCGATGCAGCGCCTCCGCGATGAGCTCCTTGCCGGTGCCGGATTCACCGGTGACGAGGACGGTCGCGTCGGACGGGGCCACCTTGCCGATGAGCTTGAAGACCTCCAGCATCGGCTTCGAGGAGCCGACGATGCGCTCGCGCTCGGCCTCGCGCTTGCCGAGCTCCAGCCGAAGAGCGCTCACCTCGGAGCTCATGTCAGCGTGTTCGAAGACGCGCCTGAGGGTCGCGAGCAGGTCGTCGATCTCGAACGGCTTCGTGACGTAGTCGTAGGCGCCGTGCTCCATCGCCTTGATGGCGGTCGAGGATCCGCCGAACGCGGTCATCACGATGACCTCGAGCTCCCCGTGCTCCCGCTTGAGCTGGCGAAGGACGCCGATGCCATCCTGGTCGGGCAGCTTGACGTCCATCATCACCAGGTCCGGCAGGTCCCTGGCAATCTGCTCGATCGCTTCGGCGCCGCTCGAGGCGGTGCTGACCGCGTACCCCTCCTCGCTCAGAAGGTCGTCGAGCAGGGTCCGGATGTCATGTTCGTCATCGACGACGAGTACTGACCGTTTGGGTTCGGTAATCGGAGAGTTCCTCCGCGCATCCGGGGGATGGTCTGGCTGGCCTGAGGTGGCCTGAGGTGGCCTGGCTGGCCTGGGTGGCCTGGGTGGCCTGGGTGGCCTGGGTGGCCTGGGTGGCCTGGATCAGGCTCGGCGCAGCACGTCCCACGAGTATGGCACCCGTCCGGATTGCGTACAACACGCCGATGAGCGGCCTCTCGCTGGGTTCAACCGATATTTCGTCTCCCTGCCGACACGGGAGGAGCCTCCAGGCGGCACTCATGCTGGGGCCCGCTCGAAATTTCGGGCGTTCCCGGCTTGACGGCCCGCTCGGGACCGGTTCGACCGAAATATCGGCGCACGTGAAGCTCACCACGCGCTCAGACCCTGCGTCGAGGTCGGCGGGGCACTGGAATATCGGTGATCCCCGGCATGGGGCGCGAACCAGCCCCCAAACCCCGCCGAATAATCGACTGGTAACGGGCCGATAAGCGCTGATCCAGCATCATCGGGGCATGACAAGAGGCGGCCGACGACCTGGCGCCCGACGAGCGAGAGCACAGGCGGAATCGGTCGGCGGCGAGATCCGCTTGGCGCGCGGCGAGCACGCGCTGACACTGAGGCATGCCAGCCGGCGCGCCGGGGTTTCGCCGGACACGCAGCGGCGGGGCGAAGCGGGAGACCCGGGCATCAGCATCACGACCCTGTGCGCGATTGGCGACGCGGTCGGCCTGGATGTCGTGGTGCGCACGTATCGCGGACGTGGCCCGTCGCTTCGCGACAGCGGTCAGCTCGGCGTCATCGAGATCATCTGCGGTATCGCGCACTCCTCCTGGAAAGCTGAGCTCGAGGTGCGCGCAGGAGATCACGGTGAGGCGTGTGACGTCGGACTTTTCGGGCCGATGGAGATC
>JACDBZ010000098.1 GCA_013694645.1 Chloroflexota bacterium | reverse complement strand
CTCCCGCTCCCGCGCGGCCTATATGCTGCGGCACGTGCGAAATATCGGCCATTCCCCGCCTACCGTCGAACTCGGGCCGGCTTTGCCCGATATTTCGAATCAATCCGTGCTCGGGGGCCGCGGAGGTGGCCCGAAGCACCGACGCCTACCAGCCCTCGGTACCCGGTTCGCCCTTGAACGGGCCGATGACGTCATCGGTGATCCAGCCGCCGTAGTAACCCCCCGGCTGCGGACGAACCGGCTCGCCGTCGACCGTGGCAGAGTCGACGCGGGCGGCATAGAAGGCGAGATAGCCCGTGATCGCCTCGTAGCCAGGGTACGGTTTGGGATAGGACCAGGCCGCCTGGCGAGAGATCTGCTGGCCGACGACGAGGTCGACGTACGTGGCCAGGCCCTTCCATTCGCACACCGTGCGCCGGTCCGGGGCCGGACGCAGAAGCTCGCGTCGCACGTCATCGGGCGGCAGGTACCAGACCGGGGCGCCGGCCGTCTCGAGCACGCGAACAGCACGGCGCGTTTCCGCAACGATCATGCCGCCAAACTCGACGCGCACGATGCGATCTGACGGCACCATGGCGGGCGGTCGCGGGTAGTCCCAGACCGATTCGCGAGCGCGTTCGAGCGGAGACGCGTGGTCGGTGTTCATGCCACAGGTACGGCTCCGGGGCGCGCTCGAATCAGTCCCAGGACCAGCCATGCAAGCGCCAATGTTCAGCGCTCGACGGCGATGAGGGCGGCGACGCGATCGCGCTCCGCGGTCCGTGCGAACAGGAAGGTGGCGTCCACCAGCTCCGAGCGCACCTGGAGCGCGGCGACCGTCTCACGCACCGTGTGCACGGAGCCGATCCGTCCGCTCGTCCAGCTTCCGCCGATGGTGACCGGGGCAGGTGCCGGCGAGGATCCGTCGCCCAGCGGTTGGGCGGTGAGCAGGTTGCCACGTGGCCCACGGCGGATCAGCAGGAGGGCACCGGCGGGATCCGCCAGGTCCGCACGGTTTGGCCCGATACGTCCACCGTATGCGCTCGGGACTCGCTCGCCCGGCGCGAGCGGGTTGGCGAGCACATCGATCTCCGAGGTGGGCCGGAAGATCGGATATCCAAGCCGAGCACCGATCGCCAGGATGGCCGCGAGCCGCAGCGGTGGGATCGCGAGTGGCCAGAGCACGGAGCGGGGCGGCGTCGGAGTCGCATCGAGCGTCACGACTCGATCCGGCACGACGCGGGGTGGGGTCCCGGCAACCGTCGCCTCCATCGGCAACACCTCCTCGACCAGTGCGCCGCGCGCGCTCAACCTGCCGGTCACGACGGTGCTGGTTTGCGCCTCGAGGTCGGGTCCTTCCACCACGATGGCCCGCAACGGGTTGGCTGCGTCGATCAGGAGGCCGAATGACCCATCCTGGCCGGTCGGCGACTCCAGGAGCGGTGTGATGCGACCGGTCAGCCGCACCCAGCCGTCGGGATGCGCCGTCGTGGCGTCGAAGACCTGTTGCACGGATACGTCCTCGGGTTGGGGGTCCGACAGCGGAACCACGAGCGGCACGGCCGCGAGCACCAGGAACATGACGGCCAGGCCTGGTGCGAGCAGGGTGCCCGCGCTCCTCAGCCGGGTGCCGTCGAATGGCCGTCTCGTGTGCCATGCCACCCAGCCGCAGATGGCGAGCATGCGCCCCATGGCGGCATCATGCCTGCCGGGAGGCGAGGTGTCATCCGGGAACGAGCCGATCGGCCTATCCTCGGTTCATGGAGCAGCGGAAGCTCGGCCGAAGCGGACTGACCGTCAGCCGGCTCGGGCTCGGCCTTGCGGCGCTCGGCCGTCCCGGGTATGTGAACGTGGGGCATGGCGCCGATCTGGCAGGGCGGACGGCGGTCGCGGATCTCGAGGGGCGTTCCCACGCGGTGCTCGACGCGGCGTTGCGGGCGGGAATCCTGTACCTGGATGCGGCCCGCAGCTACGGACGCGCCGAGGCGTTTCTGGCGTCCTGGCTGTCCGCGCGAGGAATCGGGCGCGCCGAGCTCACGATCGGCACCAAGTGGGGTTACGCGTACACCGCGAACTGGCAGGTTCGTGCCGATGAGCACGAGATCAAGAACCATGGGCTCGCCACGCTGCGACGGCAGTGGGCGGAGACGAGGGCCACGCTCGGCGACCGCGTCGATCTGCTCCAGGTCCACTCGGCGACCCTCGCATCGGGAATCCTCGACGACGCGTCGGTCCACGATGAGCTGGCGCGCCTGCGGAGTGACGGCGAGGTGCGCGCCATCGGCCTGTCCCTGTCGGGCGCGGCGCAGGCGGAGACGCTGCGGCGGGCCATGGCCATCGGCTCCGATGACCGGCCGCTGTTCGACGTCGTCCAGGCCACCTGGAATGCGCTCGAGCCGTCGATCGGATCGGCGCTGGATGATGCCCACGCGTCCGGGATGGGCGTCATCGTGAAGGAGGCGCTCGCCAATGGTCGGCTGGTGCGCGGCGTCGAGGCCGATCGAATCGCCGAGCAAGCCCGGCGCCTCGCAACCACCCCCGACGCCGTGGCATTGGCCTACGTCATGGAGCGGCCGTGGTCGGACGTCGTCCTGTCCGGCGCCATCAGCGTTGAGCAGCTCCGCGACAACGTGGCCGCCCTTGAGCTCCATCTCGACGACGAGGCGCGCCACGCTCTCAACGCGATGGCCGTGCCGGTCGAGCGCTATTGGCGCGAACGCGCTGCGCTGGCATGGAATTGAGCCAGGACGACTACCATCGGCACAAATGGAGCGTTTCCGCACGATCATCGAGCCCTTCCGGATCAAGAGCGTCGAGCCGATCCGGCTCACGACGGTCGAAGAGCGCGAGGCAAAGCTCCGCGCCGCAGGCTACAACCTGTTCAACCTGCGCGCCGCCGACGTCCTCATCGACCTGCTGACCGACTCCGGTACCGGCGCCATGAGCGCCGAGCAGTGGGCCGGCATCCAGCGTGGTGACGAGTCGTACGCCGGGTCGCCCTCCTGGTTCCGCTTCCTCGACGCCGTCACCGACCTGTGGCCGTTCCGCCACGTCATTCCGACGCACCAGGGCCGCGCGGCCGAGAAGATCCTGTTCAGCGTCATCGGCGGCCCCGGCAAGGTGATCCCGTCGAACACTCACTTCGACACGACTCGCGCCAACGTCGAGTTCACCGGCGCGGAGGCGGTCGACCTCGTTATTCCCGAGGGCCGCGAGCCGGCCACCATTCATCCATTCAAGGGCAACATGGACACCGATGCGCTCGACGCCCTCATCCGAGCGCGTGGTGCGGAGAACGTCCCGGTCGTCTTCGTGACGGTCACCAACAACTCCGGCGGCGGGCAGCCCGTGAGCCTAACCAACCTGCGCGCGGTGCGCGAGGTCTGCGACCGGCACGGCATCCCGCTCTTCCTGGATGCATGCCGCTTCGCCGAGAACGCCTGGTTCATTCGCGAGCGGGAGGATGGCTATGCCGCCGTCGCGGTGCCTGACATCGTGCGCGAGATGGCCTCCCTGGCCGATGGGATGACGATGTCGGGCAAGAAGGACGCGCTCGCCAACATCGGCGGCTGGCTCGCTCTGAATGACGACCGATGGGCCGAGCAGTGCCGCAACCTGCTGATCCTGACCGAGGGCTTCCCCACCTACGGCGGCCTGGCGGGTCGCGACCTCGAGGCGATGGCGGCCGGCCTGCGCGAGGTCGTCGACGAAGACTACCTGCGCTATCGGATCCGCTCGACGGCCTATCTCGGTGAGGCATTGGTCGCAGCCGGCGTCCCGTGCGTCCAGCCGATCGGCGGCCACGCGGTGTACCTCGACGCCGCTGCCCTGTTGCCGCACATTGCGGCGCTCGAATATCCGGGTCAGGCACTGGCCTGCGCTCTCTACCGAGAGGGGGGCATCCGCGGCTGCGAGATCGGCACGGTCATGTTCGGCATGCGTCCCGATGGCTCGGAGGTGGCGGCGCCAATGGAGCTCGTGCGGCTTGCCATCCCGCGGCGTGTCTACACCCAATCACACATCGACTACGTGATCGAGGTCATTCGCTGGGTCGCCGAGCGCGCATCCGCGCTGCGCGGCATGCGGATCGTCGAGCAGCCATCGGCGCTGCGGCATTTCACCGCCCGCTTCGAGCCGATTCAGTAGGTCTCGATCCGCACCGGTGTCAGCGCGAAGTCGCGCACGTTCCGCGTCAGCACCGCCGCTCCGAGGGATTCCGCTGCTGACGCGATCAGCGAGTCGGCGAGGCTGAGATGCCTGCCCCGACGATGCGCTTCGCGGCGCCATGCGCCTGCCTGCATCGCCGAGTCAGGCCCTGGCTGCACGAACTCGATTGGTCCGAGGAACGACCGCAGATCCGGTACATCCTGATCACGCAGCCCGGCCCTGACCTCGCAGACGACGATCTCGGTCACAAACGGCCGCTCGCCGCCATCGAAAACACGCCACCAGCGTGCCTGGGCTGACAGATCGCCGAGCAGATGGTCGATCACGAATGACGAGTCAACAACCAGGTTCATGACTCGTCGTTTGATACAGGATCGCTCACCTCGGCCCTCAGCTCGCGAACCCAGGCCGTGACGTCATCCGGCTTCCGCCACTGCGGGTAGTCCGCGCGGTTCAGCGCGCCCGACGTTGCCACGACCACCTCTCGGAGTCGATCGCGTCGCAGGCGCTCGGTGAGGGCCTCCGCGACGTATCGCGAGCGACCGCGAGGGCCGGCGTAATGATCGACTTCGTCGACGAGCGTCTTAGGAAGCAGCAGGTTCGTGCGCACAGTCATGCGTACAAGTGTGCGCAGACGGCTAGCGATGTCAAGCAGCACCGGTTGACCGTTTCCCCGGAGCGTGAGGGCCGGTGGTTCGGTCAGCCCACCTCGATCTGGCTGACCCACTTGATCCAGTCGAGGCCGCGCCTTCGTGGCGCGACGAGGCGCAGTGGCGCTCCGTTGGCGGCCGGCAGCGGCTTTCCCGCAACATGCGTCGCGAGGAGCGCGTCGTCGAGCTCAACCAGCTCGAGGCGCACCATCCAGCCGGTCACCGATCGAATGCTGACGGCCGTTGCGTCCGGATCGGCGCCGGCCGCCTCGAGGACCGATCGAAGCGGTGTCCCGCGCCAGGTGGTGCGCATGACCCATCCCGAGGTGCAGTCGAGGACGCCGTCGCGATCGACCTCGCCGAGTGCCGCCAGCGCCGCGCGGTCGAGCGTCAGGGGTCGTGCCACCCGCCCGCTGACCGACAGCCGCCAGGCATCGGCGTCGATGGTCGGCGTTCCCTCCCCGTAGAACGTGGTTGGCGGCGGGATCCCGCCGTCGGCCAGCCAGCGCGATCCGGTGAATCGGCGCGTGCCGCCGCGCACGACGTCGAGCACGTTGGCCGCACCCCACGCGACGGCACCGATCGCCAGGAGGCTGCCCGTAGCCAGCAGCGTTCGGCGGCTGATCCGCGGAAGGCCATGAACCGCGCGCGGCCGGAGGAGTCGCCAGCGGCGGGGAAGCAGGTGGAGCAGGACGATCGGGACCATGGCCAGCGCGGCCCAGATGTGGAGGGTCAGGATCGTCCACGGGCCGATCGACCAGATCCGGCCGCTGGCCACCCACGTGAAGCCGCCGGCGAGTGCCGCCGCCACCAGCAGCGTCAGAAGCGCCCCGAGTGCCAGGCGCCGCCACCGGCGTGCCCGAATGGCCGGACCGACACTTCGCCTGAGCTTCTCGACGGCGGCCACCAGCAGCGCGCCGCCGATGAGCCCATGCAGCCAGAACAGAGGAGTGGTGGCCGGAACTCCGGCACGCAGGGTCAGGAGCCCGCTCGCCAGTTGCGCGACCAGCAGGACCGCCAGGAACCGATCGAGCGCCGCGCTGGTCACCCCGCGAACGGTACAGCCATCGCGGAACGCCGGGCAACCGTCCAGTTTCCGTCGCGTCGGACCGCTAACCGGATTGGCCCTCGGACCGGTGAGCGGCGATGGTTGGCCTCTGCTCGGTCGCATGGCCCTGCGGATTTGCGCCCCGACGTCCAAGCGGCTTGTCGCCGGTCACAGGGCCAACGTGGTTGGCGAGGTCAGGGCGCTCGGACGGGCTCGAGCTCCAGTAGTGAGACCGATGGCATCGGGAGGTCGAACGCAAGCTCCAGCGAACCATCCGTGATCTCGACGGGCTGCTCCTCCTCGAGATCCTCCAGGTGGTTGCGCGCGGCCAGCTCCTGCCACTGATCCTCGTCCGGCCAGTCGGCGGTGCCGCCGATATCGGCCCACGCGCGCGCCAGGTTCGAGTGCACTTCGTCGAGTCGCCGATGGTGAAGTCGATAGTGCGCGGCCGTGAGCCCGGAGATCGTCAGCGACGTCTCGCGGTCGAGCAGGGGATCGCCGCGGGCTTTCGACACGTCGACCGTGCCATTCCACACAAGGACCGTGACGCGCCCGTCATCGGCGCGTGAGCCGATGGCCTGCACCATGTCGCCGGCGCCGTCGCCGGTGACGGCGACCGCCACACGTTCGGGGAGGAGCTGCTCGAGCATCCAGAGGCCCCACCAGCGAGGCTTGCGCAGGTTGCCCACGGCCAGCAGGCCGAACCCGCCGTGCAACAGCCTGGGCGGCCGCCCCAACTCCTCGAAATGGTCCGAGATCGTCCAGTAGGCGAGCGCTTCGGTGCGCCCCATGGCCGATGCCATCCCGCGCACGAGGTAGGCGGCGCTCCATGGCGAGTCGTGGACGGGGTTGAAGTGGGTCGCATGCGCGCCCCACTCGGTCCACCATTGCGGGAGGCCCGGAAACCCATGCCGCGCGGCGATCGGGCGCAGGTCGAGCGGCGCATTACCGTAGGTGTGGGTCGAGACGAAGTCGATCGGCGATCCGGTGGCCGCGCAGTGGACGAGGAGGTCGTCGACCCACTTGCCGGCGGCCGACGCCGGCCCGCCCACGATGAGCGAGGCATCGACCGATTTCACCGCCCGGACGCTCACGTCGTAGAGGCGCAGGTACTCATCGCGGGTGCCGGACCAGAAGACCTCGAGATTCGCCTCGTTCCAGACCTCGAAGGCCCAACGACGGACTTCGGCAAGGCCGTATCGGTCAACCAGGTGGGCGGTCAGCTCCCGGATGAGCGCCTCCCATTTTTCCCAGTCCCTGGGCGGGCTGATGATCGCGGCGTAATCGAATACGGTCTTCGAGTCGTCGGAGGCGAGGTCGCGCGGCATGAACCCGAGCTCGACGATCGGTCGCAGGCCGAGGCCCAGGACGTGGTCGTAGATACGGTCGATGCCGCTGAAGTCGTGAACCGGTTGGCCGTCAACCTCGCGGTACGTGCCGAGGTCGTCGTTGAGGATCGCGTGCGCCCGAACCGCCTCGACCCTGAGCTCGTCGTGGGCCATGCGCAGAGCGTCGGAGAACTCCGCTCCGATCGGACGCCCGCCCGGCCCGATCCCGGCCTCGAGCTGGCTCAGGTGCTCGGAGCCGATGATCGGGCGCCATGGCCGATCCACCGGACCAATCGAGCTGGCGGCATCGACATCGATCTTGATCCCGGCGTCGCCGTCAGCGACGGGCGTCGCTTTGACGACCTCCGACCGAGGCTGATCGAAGTCCTTCACCGATGCCGACGCGGCGACCCGGTAGTACGTCTCGCGTCCGGGCTCACCCGATGTGTCCGTGAAGGGCGGATGAGGGACCGGCCGCACCTCAGGCTCGCCGATCACGAGCAGCTCCCACGGCCCTTCGGTGGATGCCGAGCGCTCGATGATGTACCCGGCGGCACCCTCGACCGGCTCCCAATCGAGGGTCACCTGGCCGCGGCCGCCGTCCGCGTGGAGGGCAGCCGGTGCGGCAAGGCGCGGAAGATCGAGGCCTGCGTCGGCATCGCTGCGGAGGCCGATGCGGGCCTCCCAATCGGCGCGGGCCGTCTGTTCGATGTCGGTCAAAGCGACGCCTCCAGCACGACGCCCGGACGAGGCCTGAAGGCCCGCCCGGGCGGTAACGGTCGATCAGTCGGAGACGCGGCCGGCTCCGAACTCCTCCATGGCCATCAACGGGCGGAGCGCCCGCTCGACCGCGCCGTGGCTGAAGTAGTGCTGGAGTCGGTCATTTCGCAGCTCGTTCGCCAGCGCGGCCAGGAGCATCCCCTGGTCGAGCGACAGGTAGCGGTCGGCCACCTGCCCCGTCTCCACGTTCACCGCATCCTTGAAACCCCCGGCCCCGTACAGGTCGAAGGCAGGGTCCTGGCTACGAAAGTCGGCCTCGAGCGCGACGAGGTTCGCGTAGGCGGCATCAGGCGCAAAGTCGAGCGCGATGGCCGCGGCATGCGGCGTCACCACGCCTTGGCCATAATCAGCGATCTCGGTCGCCGGCCGCGGACAAGCGGGATCGTCCCAGCCCTCGTTGGCGAGCGTCAGCTTCTCAACGTCCGATGTGTAGCCGTTCGGCTCCATCCCCACGTAGTCGATCCCGTACTCGCGGTAGCCACCGGTGACCATCGGATCCGACGATGGGCTGAAGCCCCAGTAGCCGTATTGCGCCTCGTCGAGACCGTACTCGATCATCGTCTCCGCATACAGTGGATGCGTGATGCCCCAGCTCCTCGGCCCCCACTCCTCCTCGGGTACGACGAGCGGCACCATGAATGCCTCGAACGAGCTGCCGCCCCAGGTCGGGACCACGAGCTGGTCGTCGTAGCGGTACGCGCCTTCGAAGACGGGCATCTCCACGCCTCCGACGGTGTAGGTCGCCCACTCGCCGATCGGCCTCGTCTCCGGCCAGCTCCAGTCGCACGTGTTCGGGAAAGTGCGCCAGCCGCCGAAGTAGTGCCGCGCCGGGATATCACCCATGGCGATCCCGATATAGCTGGCGATGCGCGGCTCGGTGTTGAATGCACCGTAGTGATGGCCCGTGTAGAGGACATCCTCGCCCATCCCGCAATAGTCACCGATCACGCCACCGCCTGGCGCATCGGTCGGCAGCCAGAAGCCGCCGCGGATCTGGTTGGCTGCGGGATCGTAGTAACAGCCGAAGTTCATGCTGTCGAGCAGCTCAGCGGCCTGCCCGCGCAGTTGCGCGACGCCTTCGTTGGCGACCATCAGGAGGGCCGATGCGAGCCACCCGTTATCGACACTCGACGCGAACGGATAGACCCGATTCCCGTCGGTCGGCCAGACCGTCAGCTTCTCCAGCGTATCGGGGTTGTACCAGTTCCAGAACTGGCCGGATGCCTCGTGCCGCTCCATCGCGCTGAGACTGGTGAGCGTGACGGCGATGCGCTCGCGCGCCTCCTGCGGTGTGATGATCTGGAGGTCACGGGCAGCCAGTGCCGACCAGATGTACATCGCGATGTTCGTCGGCGATGTGTAGGCGGAGCGAGACGCGATCCCGAGATCGCCGTCGATATTGTCCGACGGCATGCCGGTATTCGGATTCGTCATCGCCACGAAGCTGGTCCAGGTGTCGCCGGCCCAGCGCTGGAGAGTGGCGTTGCGATCGGTCTTGGCAAAGGTCGCTGTGGGCACGATGAGAACCGTGACGAGCATGGAAATGAGCGCGAGCACGGTGACGCGTCGAAAGCTTGGTCGCATGTGAGGTTCCCCTTGTGAAGTTACTTGATGCCGGTCATTGCGATGCCCTGGGTGAAGTAGCGCTGGAGGAAGATGAAGACGATCAGCACCGGCAGGATGACGACGACCGAGCCCGCCATGAGGAGCGCCACGTTCGTCTCCTGCTGCCCGGTCGCGAACAGCGCGATGGCGACCGGCAGGGTGTACATGTCCTCGGTGTTGGCCACGACGAGCGGCCAGAGGAAGCTGTTCCAGCTGCCGAGGAAGGTGAGGATCGTCAGCGTCGCGATGGCCGGGCCGCAGAGCGGCATAACGATCCGCCAGAAGATGTAATGCTCGCCTGCGCCATCGACGCGCGCGGCATCCAGCAGCTCGTCGGGGATGCCGCCAATGAACTGGCGCATCAGGAAGACCCCGAATGCGCCGACCAGGAAGGGCAGGATCAGCCCGGCGTGCGTGTTCACCAGGCCCAGGTTCGCGACGAGCACGAAAAGCGGCATGAAGGTCACGATGGCGGGCACCATGAGCGTGCCCAGGACGATCGCGAACAGTATCCGCTTCCCAGGAAAGCTGAGCTTGGCCAGCGCGTAGCCCAGCATCGAGCAGAAGATGACGTTGCCCGCGGTCACCGCGGCGGCCACGATGGCCGAGTTGAGGAAGAAGCGCGCGAAGCTGAGCCGGTCGAGCAGATCCGTGTAGTTCGACAGCGTCGGGTTCTTCGGCAGCCAGGTCGGCGGCACCTGGCGCAGCTCGCCGGTTGTCTTGATCGAGCCCAGGACCATCCAGATGAACGGTCCAACCAGCAAGATGACGCCGATGATCAGCAGCAAGTAGAGCCACCAGGCGCTGCCACCACGTCGCGGTCCGGCGTGGGCGGTCGCGCTGTCACGGGTGGGGGCGACGGTGGTCATCGACGCCCCCTCACGCTTCCGTCCGGAAGAGCCGGAACTGGACAACGGTCAGCATGGCGATCGCGAGGAACAGGATAAACGCGATGGCCGCCGTGTACCCGTAGTTGCCGAAGCTGAACTGGTCGTAGGCGTACAGCGCCAGGGACAGGGTGGCATTCAACGGTCCGCCCTCGGTCATGACGAACACTTCCTCGAAGAACTGTACATAGCCGATGCCGGTGATGACCGCGCCGAAGAGCAGCGTGGGGCGCATCAGCGGCAGGGTGATGCCCTTGAAGCGCTGCCAGAGGTTCGCGCCGTCCACCTCCGCCGCCTCGTACAGGTCGCCGGGGATGGTCTGCAGCCCCGCCAGGAAGATGACCATCAGGAAGCCGAGGTTGCGCCATGCGGCCATGGCGATGATCGACCACAGTGCGTAGCGCTCGTCCGTCAGCCAGCCAGGCCCGTCGATCCCGAAGCCGGCCAGGATGCCGTTGATCAGGCCCGCCTCGGTCCCGAGCAGCAGGCGCCAGACCACGGCGATGGCCACGATGCTGGTGACCACCGGCAGGTAGAAGCCCACGCGGAAGAATGTGCGGAAACGCACGATGCCCTGGTTCAGGCCCACCGCCGCCGCGAGACCCAGGGCCATGGTCAGCGGCACGCCGACGAGCACGAAGACCGCCGTGTTGGCGGCCGCCTTCTGGAAACGCGCGTCCCCAAGGACCGCGAGATAGTTCTCGAGCCCGACGAAGTCGACCGACAGTGGATTGCGAATGTCGGTGACCCGCAGGTCGGTGAAGCTGGTGACCAGTGCGACCATGATCGGGCCGGCCATGAAGACCGTGAAGAGCAGGAGGAATGGCAGTGCGAAGCTCCACGCCACCAGGCTCTCCCGAACACGAGACCGGCCGGCCATGGATGCGGAACGTTCCGCACCCATGGCCCCCGACGGGCTGCTCATGGTCCTAGGCGCCGGTGCCGATGCCGTCGGCGGCTTCCTGCATCGCCGGGCACCCATCCTCAGGCGTCATGTCGCCCACCGTCACCTGCTCGATCACGGCGTCGATCTCGGCCGCAACCTCCTCCCACGTGGCGATCGCCGGCGGTGCCTTGGCATCGGAGAGCTGGTCGCCGAACGCCGAGAGCAGCTCATCGCCGGCCAGCGCCTCGTTGTCCCATGCCGACTGGACCGACGGCAGGTCCTTGACGGTCTCGTACCACGTGATCTGCACTTCCGGATCGGACAGGTACTCGACAAAGGCCCAGGCTGCTTGCTTGTTGTCCGAGTCGGCCAGCACGCCGAGGTTGCTGCCCCCGACGAACGAGGTGCCGGCCTCCTCCGTCGGCTGATGCGCGACCGTCCACGTCTCCGGGGCGGCGCCGGCATCGGTGACGATGCCGATCATCCAGGGGCCACTGATGAACGAGCCGACATCGCCGTTGGCGAACTGGCCCTCGAGCGGCACATCGCCCGCCGCGGGTGCCGTGAGGCCCTCCTCGAAGAACGAGTCGTAGAAGGTGAGCGCCTCGACGCACGGTTCACCGTCGAGCGTGAAGGTGGCGTCCGCGTCCATGATCTCGCCGCCCGCCTGCCAGAAGAACGGCATGAAGGTCTGCCACGACCCCGTTCCGCCGGGCTGAAGGTTGATGCCGTACTCGGCGCCCGCGTCCTGGACCCCCTTTGCCATGGCCTTCAGGTCGTCCCAAGTGGCCGGCGGCTCCGTGACGCCACCCTCCTCGGCAAGGTCGGTGCGGTAGTAGAGAAGGCGCGTCTCGACGTACCACGGCACCCCGTACGAGGTACCGTCCACGACGGTCGTGTCCCAGGCGCCTTCGAAGAACTGCGAGGGGTCGAAGTTCGACGGGGTCGGGTCGATGCCTTCCAGCTGGGCGAACTCGCCCATCCAGGTCGTGCCGATCATGGTCACGTCAGGCCCCTCGCCACCGGCGATCGCGTTGACAATGCGATCGTGCGCCGCGTCCCACGGGACCGCCGTCACCTCCACGGTCACGTCGGGATGGTCGGCCATGAACGCGTCGGCCAGGACGCCGAGGTTGTCGCCCTCCGTGCCCATGGCCCAGACGCTGATCTCGCCGCTTGCCGAGCTGGTGTCAATCTCGGCAGCCTGCGAAGCTGGACCCGACGCAGCGCCACTTCCCTCATCGGCGCGGCCGCAGGCGGCCAGCGCCAGCGCCAGTGCCACGGATAGCAGCACCGCGCCGGTCCTTCGTCGATTCCTCATGGTTCGTGCCTCCTTCATGTCGATGGTGTGCAACCACAGCTCGAACGAATGACCAGCTCGGTTGGCAGAAGCTCGTGTCGCGGCTCGATCCGGTGTGTCGAGATCCGGTCGCGGAGCAATTCAGCCGCGCGCCGACCGAGGTCGAGCATCGGTTGGCGCACGGTGGTGAGCGGCGGGGCCAGGTGGCGTGCCGCCGGAATGTCATCCCAGCCGGTGACGGCCAGGTCGTCGGGGATCGAAAGTCGCGCGGCGCGAGCGGCCTCGAGGACGCCCATCGCGATTTCATCGTTGGCGCAGACAACCGCGTCCGGCCGATCCGCCTGCGAGAGCAGCGCGGTCGCGGCACGGGCTCCATCGGCGGTGCGGAAGCCGGAGACGACCGGGCCGGGCGTCTCGCGGCCGACCGCTCGGTGGGCGTCGCCGTAGCCGAGCCAGCGCTCGCCGACGTCCGGCGAGCCATCCGGATCGCCGATGAAGCCGATCTGTCGATACCCATGCTCGAGGAGATGGAACGTGAGCGCGCGCGCCGACGCCCGGTTCTCGGCGCCAACGCTGTCCGCCTCACCGTGCGTCGGGCGGGCGAGTAGCACGAGCGGCACCCTCCGACGATCGAGCTCCTCGACGATGTCATCACCCACGGTCTGTCCGAACAGGACCAGGCCGTCGGTCCGATCGGCCAGGTCGAGGACGAGGTCGCCCGATCCGCGCCGCCCGTGGGTGGCGAGAATCAGAACGCTCTGCCCCTCGGCTGCGGATGCATCCTCGAAGCCGAGAATCACGGACGAGTAGTACGGCCCGGAGAGGTCGGGAAACACGATGCCGGTGGCGTCGTGGTGGCCCCGCGCCAGCGAACGGCCGAGTCGATTCGGACGGTAGTTGAGTTCGGCGACGGCCTGGTCCACGCGCGCCCGGGTCGCCGGTGCCACGACGCCGGCGTTGCGTTGGGCGCGCGAAACCGTCGCGATGGACACGCCGGCGTGGCGCGCGACCTCGTAGATCGTCGCGTCACGGCGGCGCCGGGCTGAGCGTGATGTAAGCGCTTTCACTACCCGCCATGGACTGCAGAATGCGTGCCGCACGGGATGCTAACCAGGTTAACCCTATGACGAACAATCTGGACCACGACCCCGCTTCTCGGTCGTTTGGCCAATCAACCCTGGCACCCTGACCGAGGAGCCGTGTTCGGTCGGTCGCAGGCCAACCCGATTGCCGTGGAGCCTCAGATCGGTCGAATTGGCGAATCGGTGACTGGCGTACGATGCTGGCGTGAGCCAGCGCACCGCCGTTCTCGTCGCCACGATCCTCGGTTCGGCGATCGTGTTCCTGGATGGGACGATCGTGAACGTCGCGCTCGATTCCATCGGACGGGAGCTACCCACCATCTTCGTGGCCCGCCTCGAGGGATTGACCTACGTCAACAGCGCCTACTTCGTCGTTCTCTCGGCGCTCCTCATCCTGGCCGGGGCATTGAACGACTTCTTCGGGCGGCGCCGGATGTTCAGGATCGGCCTCGCGGGGTTCGGCGTTGCATCCGTCGGCTGTGGGTTGGCGCCGACCATGGAGCTCCTCATCGCCGCCCGGATCGTGCAGGCCGCGTTCGGCGCGGTCCTCGTTCCGGGCAGCCTCTCGATCATCACCGCCGTGTTCGAGGGCGAGGAACGCGGCCGCGCCATCGGCCTCTGGGCGGCCGGCACATCGGCCACCTCGATCGTGGGTCCGCTCCTCGGCGGTTTTCTGGTGCAGTCGGTGAGCTGGCGGGCCGCCTTCCTGATCAACGTGCCGCTCATCGCCATCGCGCTGTGGGCGACCGCGAAGGTGCCGGAGAGCCGCGACACGGATGCGCGTGGACATTTCGACTGGCTCGGGGCAGGAGTGATCGCCATCGGCGTCGGTGGTCTGGCCTTCGGCGCGACCCGGGGGCAGGAGCGGGCATGGCAGGATCCGATCGCGTGGGCGGCCCTCGGCATCGGCGCCGTGGCCATCATTTCCGTGCCGATCTTGATGCTGACGCGCGCGCGGCCACTCGTGCCGCCGAGCCTCTTCGGCTCGCGCAACTTCACCGTCGTCAACCTGTCCACCTTCGTCATCTACGGGGCGCTGTACGTGACCCTCGCCTTCCAGCCGCTCTTCCTGCAGGGGACGCTCGGATACTCACCCGTGGCCGCGGGGGCGGTGGGCATCCCGATCGCGCTGATGCTCACGTTCCTCTCGACGCCGGCCGGGCAGTTCTCGGCGCGCTTTGGACCGCGCCTGTTCATGACCATCGGCCCGATCGTGATGGCGGTCGGGCTTCTCTGGCTGGCGCGCATCCCGGCCGGCTCTGAGCCATGGCGCGCCGATCCCGCCGATCCTGCGACGCTCGTGCCGCCGGGCTCGACGCTGATCGACGTCGTCCTCGGCCTCGTGGTCTTCGGGCTGGGGATCAGCATGCTGGTGGCGCCCCTGACGACCGCGTTGATGAGCTCCATCCCGGTGCGGAATGCGGGGCTGGGCTCGGCAATCAACAACGCCGTGAGCCGGGTTGGCTCGCCGCTGGTCAGCGCCGTCCTGTTCATCGCCATCACGGCGACCTTCTACCCCACCCTCGCGGGTCTCGTTCCCGGCCTCGACGTCAACGATCCAGAGCTGCGTCAGCAGGTCCAACCCCTGACGAGCACGCCCGAGGGAACCGATCCGGCGCTTGTGGAAGGCGCACGCCAGGCGTCGACCGATGCCTTCCACCTCGCGATGCTGGTCGCTGCCGGCCTCCTGGTTGCCGGTGCCGCGATGAACGCGGTGGGGATCCGCAACCCGCCCCGCGAACGACCGCGAGCCGAAGGCGCTGAGGGCGCGACCCCCGTCGGCTGACACCTCCACGCGCCGGCGGACCGTTTTCGTTCAACTGCCAGCGCGTGCGTGGGGTGCACGCAACCACCAACGTGGGGCCGGTGCGGGGACATTCGAGCCGAGTCTCGACCAGAAAGTGCGGCCCGCGCACATCTTGGTCGTGTGAGCGATATCACTCGTCCGGAGGGGCCGCAGCCTCGTAGATAGGTGCACCCGATGCACACGCCCGCGCTTCTGGATGCGCTGCAGCTTCGCGCTCGGGGGACAGCAAGGTCAGAAGGGTCGCGGGCACCAGGGCGCGCGATCGGTGCGGAACAGTGCGTCGGCGCGCTCGACGCCGCCGGGCGCCTGCTCGCTCACGCGCGCTGCGGCCGCGAGATGGGTGAAGCTGAAGCCGCCGAGGTAGGCCGCCGCCACGTCGGCCACGTCGCACGCGATGTCCGGAGCATCGGCGGTTGGCTCCACGTATGGGACACCGTCCTCCACGGTCAGTGACCAGCGACCGTCATTCCAGGGGCAGAACTCGTCGGCGACCTGCAGGAC
>JACDBZ010000075.1 GCA_013694645.1 Chloroflexota bacterium | reverse complement strand
CGCTGGCGGCGGTCATCTTCGGGCGCTGGACGCCGCTCGGCGCATGGGGAGCGGCGCTCCTCTTCGCCTTCTCGGGTGCCTTCGGACAGGCGATACGAATTCGACCCCCGGGTGACGCTCTCCCGGAACTCGACGCGATCATGGCCGCGATTCCATCCCAGGTGTACGGATCACTACCGTACATCGTCACGATCGTCATCCTGGCCGGTGTGGTCGGCCGTAGCATTGCTCCAGCGGCCGTGGGCAGGTCGTACCAGAAGGAAGGGAAGACGGCTTAGGGCAGTTGGACGTCGCCGGGGACGTGCGGGTGGGGCGTGGGCGGCACCCGCAGCAGATCCAGCGACAGGCCGGCGCCCGCGAGGTCCCGAACGACGGAATCGTGGTCGTAATCGACCGATCGGAACCCGATCGCCATATCCGGCTCGCCGATGTAGATGACGGCGTAGCGCGCCCGCGCGTCACCTTCGGTCCCGCAGCCGACCGAGCCGCAGGCCACGAAATGCGCCTGTCCGACGACCCGATGGAAGGCCTCATGCGTGTGGCCGAAGCAGAACAGGTCGTCCGCCTCGTCGCTGGCGATGCGCGCAAGCACCCGCGAGGGGCGATCCGACCACAGGTATTCGTTGTCGCGCAGCGGTGATCCGTGGAAGAACTGCACCGAACGTCCGGCGATGTTGACGCGAAGCGTCTTCGGCAGCTGCCTCAGCCAGGACCGGTGCTCCTCGTGCATCGTTTCAGCGGTCCACCGCATCGAGGCGTTCCCGGCGGACTCCGCATCGCTCGAGACCCAGGCGGCGCCGGTCTGCTCGCGATCCATCCCGACTGCCTCGTCCCAGTTCCCCTGGATCGTGGGGATCTCGAGGGTTCGCAGCAGCGCGACCGTTTCGTTCGGGTGCGGTCCTCGGCCCACCACGTCTCCCACGCAGTAGATCGCATCGGCCCCAATTCGGGCGATATCGTCGATCACGGCGTGCAGCGCGGGCAGGTTGGCATGGATGTCGGCAATGACGGCGATCCGCATGCGCGCAGTGTTCGTCATGGGACGGTCCGGCCGCAATACCCCGGACGGGGAAACTTCCGTACGCCCCGTCATGGCGCGGCGGACAGCGGGCGACGCCCTCGCCACGAGCGCGCGACCGCATCGGCACCGGTGGCCGCCAGGAGACAGACGAGCGGCACGAGATACGCGTGGTAGCGGCTGTGCACCTCGAGCGCCAGGTGCATCACCGCCACGAGCGACACGGACATCCCGATCAGGAGCGCGGCCGGATGTGGGTCGCGCCGCGCGACCACCATGCCCAGTGTGGCCAGCACGACCAGCGGCAACCAGAACAGCTGGCTCGCCAGCCAGCCGACGTGAACGTCACGTGTGACGGCCTGGCCCCTCAGGGCATAGGTCGCGGCATACGTCTCGTCGCCCCACACGGTGGCGAATTTGCGGGGAAGCACCGCGAGCGAGCCGAGCGGGTCCTCCATGACGCGGCCTATGACGAGGGTGCCGGCGTATTCGCTGCGCTCCCACCACGAGTCTCCGGGAAATCCGGCCAGACGAGCCGCATCCGCGGCGTTCCACTGACCGCCGGCCTCACGGTTGGCGCCAACGTACAGGCTCCATCCCCCGTACGCGGAGGTGGCCACCGACAGATCGCCGTATGCGCGCACGTTGTACGCAATCACCGGAAGAAGGAGGGCCATGAAGAGGCAACCGATGAGCGCCGCGCGCAGCAGCGTGCGGCGCAACGTCCACCCCACGAGCCAGGGGAGGACCGCGACGAGCACAACGAGAGGCGCCGCCGTCGCCCGCACATACTGCGCCACGGCCAGGAGCCCCGCGCTGACAGCCCCGGCGGCGAGCGCGGGCCTGCGTTCGAGCACGATGGCCACGCGGACGGCACCGGTCACGAGCATCGTGTACATCGGCTCGGTGAGCGGGACGATCACCATCAGGACCTGCGACGGGACCACCGCATAGGCCGAGGCTGCAACCGCCGCCACCGACCGGCCCCAGGTCACGTTGCCGATCTGCCAGACCAGCGCGACGGTCACCGCGGCGAAGGCGATATTCAGGGTCTCGATCGCGGTCGGTCCGACGCCGAGGAGCGCGTAGGCGCCCGCGAGCGCGATCGGATAGCCGAGCGGCCGATGACTGAAGCAGCAGGCTCCGTCGAGCACCTTCAGCGCCTGCTCGTGCACGATGCGGTTCTCGGCATTGAGCGGCGCATCGGCGACCATGGCGAGGACGACGCGAACGATGATCGCCAGTGCGACGATCAGCAGCGGCAGACGCGGCCCGACGAGCCATTGACGCGCGGCGCACAGCCGGGCGAAAACGATCACGGCCAGGCTGCCGGCAGCGTACACGGCGATAGCGGCCAGCCCGGCGCGGCCGTAGGGGCGAGGGAACTCGGCGAGCAGCGCGCCGAGAAGGTCGTTCGTGCGGAAGACAGCGCTAAGCGAGATGAGCGTCAGGACGAGGACGGCGATCGTCCACGACGCCGTGGTCAGAAGGCGCGCGACCGAGGAACGCGACGCCGGTGAGGCATCGTCAGTCGGCCGCAGCGCGACCGTCATTGCCTCAGATCGAGCCGCTGCCCACTGCGACCGGAGCAGCGAGAACGCTCACCCGGCCGGCCACCGTCCGCGCCACAGCCCGCAGGGCGAGGGCCGCAGCCGAGGCGTCCCCACCGGGATATTGCGCCGAGGTGATCGGGACGCCGGCGTCACCCCCGACACGTACGCCCGGCTCGAGCGGGATGCGGCCGAGCACCTCGAGGTCCAGCTCGCGCGCGATCTTCTCGCCCCCACCCGAGCCGAAGATGTCGTGCTCCTCGCGGCAGTGCGGGCAGATGAAGCCGCTCATGTTCTCGATGACTCCGAGCGTTCGAACGTTCACCTTGTTGAACATGCCGACCGCCTTGCGGGCGTCCAGGAGGCTCACCTCCTGAGGCGTGGTGACGATCACAGCGCCGGTGAGCGGAATGAGCTGGCTCAGGCTGAGAGCCGCATCGCCGGTGCCCGGTGGCAGATCGATGACGAGATAGTCGAGCTCGCCCCACTCCACGTCGCGCAGGAACTGGGCGATCGCGCTGTGGATGAGCGGCCCCCGCCAGATGACGGGGGCATCGGCCTGGAGGAAGTACTGGATGCTCATCATCTGCACGCCGTGGGCGACGATCGGGTTCGGCTTGCCGCCGGTGCCGGTGACATGCGCGCCCTGGGTGCCCATCATGATCGGCACATTGGGACCGGTGATGTCGGCGTCGAGCAGGCCGACTGTGGCGCCGTCGCGCGCCAGGCTCACAGCCAGGTTGACCGCGACGGTCGACTTACCGACGCCGCCCTTGCCTGAAGCCACCGCGATCGTATTGCGGACACCCGGGATGAGATCCGCGGCGGGACCCCCAAAACTGCGCTTCACATTGCTTGCCCAGTCGACGCGCACGACGCTCGCGCCCAACGGGGTGAGGGCGTCGACGATATCGCTCTCGATGGTCGCCTTGAGCGGACAGGCGGGCGTGGTGAGCTCGACCGTCAGTTCGACCACGCTGCCATCGATCAGGACATTCTTCACCATCCCCAGCGAAACGAGGTCGCGCCCGATCTCCGGGTCCTTCACGGTGCCGAGCGCGGCAAGAATGTTGTCGTTCGTCAGCTGATCGGACA
>JACDBZ010000073.1 GCA_013694645.1 Chloroflexota bacterium | reverse complement strand
GACCCATCATTTCATGACTCGACTCATCCAGTTCACGGGTGCATTGCTGGGCACCCTCATCGGCTTCGCGCTTGGTCTGACGCTTCTTCAGCGTGCCGGTGACCTGCTGGAGCCGGCGAATCGTCCGGCGTTCCTGACCGCCTTCGTGGTTGCCACGCTGCTCTTCGGCTACCTGGCCATCCCGTACATCACCATCTATCCGGTGCGTCGCGCCGTAGAGACGCTCAGCGAAGCCGGGGCCGGCGAGTTCGCGCTCGGCGTGAGCGCGATCGTCGTCGGACTCCTGATGGGGGTCCTGCTCGGCGTGCCGCTGTCGCAGACGGGCGGCGCTCTCGGCTCCATCGGCCCGCCGGTGGTCGCGCTCTTCCTCGCGTTCATCATGCTGGCCGCCACGATGTACAAGCGCGACGTGCTGCTCGGGGCGTTTGCCGCTCTGCTCCCCGGCGGTCGAGGAAGAGGCGCCACCAACCGGGTCGTGGTCGACACGAGCGCGGTGATCGATGGTCGAATCGTCGATATCGCGCGGACGGGGTTCGTTCTCGGTGCCCTGGTCGTACCGCGCTTCGTGCTGGACGAGCTTCAGCGCATCGCCGACTCGCCGGATGCCATGCGACGCAACCGCGGCCGGCGCGGCCTCGAGATGCTCTCGGCGCTCCAGAAGGACCCGATCGCGACCGTCGAGATCAGCGAGGCGACCTACCCCGAGGTTGCCGAGGTCGATGCGAAGCTGATGGCCTACGCGCGAGACCATGGCGCTGCCATCCTGACCAACGATTACAACCTGAACCGGGTGGCCGACCTCCAGGGCATCCGGGTCCTCAACATCAACGAGCTGGCGAACGCCGTGAAATCGGTCCTCCATCCCGGGGAGGAGATGAGCGTTCGGATCATCCAGGAGGGCAAGGAGGCCGGCCAGGGCGTCGGCTACCTGGATGACGGGACGATGATCGTGGTCGAGGGCGGCCTGCGCTACCTCAACAGCGAGCTGCCGATCACCGTCACCCGTGTGCTTCAGACGGTCGCCGGACGCATGATCTTCGCGCAGCCCCGATCCCAAGCCGGCTGAGGCTCGCGAGCCGATGGCGACGACCGAGGGCTTCGCCGCAATCCTGGTTGCCGCCGGCAGCAGCCGCCGCATGGGCAGCGACAAGCTGTGGACCGACTTCTGGGGACGTCCGACCTGGCGCTGGGGTTTGGACGTCCTGCTCGCCAGCCCGGGCCTGATCCGCGTCGCGGTTGTCGTCCCGGCCGACTCGGTCGAGCGCTTCGCCCACGGGCTTCCGGCGCCAGCCGATGACCGATGCCTATTGGTCCCCGGTGGCGACGCCCGGGCCGACTCGGTGATTGCCGGGCTGTGGGCACTCACCCGCGCGGGCCACCCCGACGAGACGCTCGTGCTCGTACACGATGCCGCACGACCGGCGGTGAGCGTCGAGCTGGTCGGTGCGATCGCAAGGGCCGCGGCCGAAGGTGGGGGACGGGCCGTGGTGCCGGTCGTGCCGATCGTCGACTCCCTCAAACGAGTTCGTGGCGACCGTGTGGTGGCGCCCGTCGAGCGGGAGGAGCTGGCGGCGGCCCAGACGCCACAGGCCGCGACCCTGGGCGCTCTGCGCGCGGCCATCGAGGAGACGCACGCCTGGGGCCGCCGGCCCAGCACCGACGACGCCGGCGCACTTGCGGCGGCCGGTGTACCCGTTCACACCGTCCCGGGCGAGTCCGACAATCGGAAGCTCACCGAGCCCGGCGACATCGCGTCCATGCGGGCGGTTCTCGCCGACCGGGTGGCGGCGCTCGCGCCGACCGAACTTGCGCCCGGCGGCAGGGTGGGGATCGGGTTCGATGCCCACCGCCTCATCGAGGGCCGCCCGATGCGCCTGGGAGGGCTGACCTGGGACGGTGAGCCGCGCGGACCGCTCGGTCACTCGGACGGGGACGCCGCGCTCCACGCGCTCATCGACGCGCTGCTGGGCGCCGCCCGCCTGGGCGATATCGGCTCACTCTTTCCGC
>JACDBZ010000072.1 GCA_013694645.1 Chloroflexota bacterium | reverse complement strand
ACGGGCCGTCCGTGCCCGCTGAATCCGGGTGAGTCAGATGTGCGTATCGTCGGGAACGCCTTCCGCCTGTGGGAAGGTGCGATCGACGACGGCGGGTGGCTCAGAGTCAGGTTGCCGCGATGGCCTCTTGTGCAGGTGCCCCCGCCGTCTGAGATCGCGGGCCGGCCGTGGCCTCATAGGAGCGTGTCCTTGAACCGAACGCACTGCTTGCCCGGCCGGCCCGCAGCCATCGTATCTCGGGAGATCGGAGGCAAGAATGATGAGCGCGATCGGGATCGACACCCACAAGGCGACGCTGGTCGCCTGTGCGATCGACGAACTCGGCACGGCCGCCGATGAGGCGCAGTTCCGGAACGATCCGGCCGGTCATCACGAGCTGGCCGCCTGGGTCGGTCGGGTCGCCCCCGGTGCCACGATCGGGATCGAGGGCAGCTCGACGTTCGGGGCGGCCCTTGCTCGGATGCTGGTGGCCGCCGGGCTGGCCGTCCGTGACGTGCCGCCCCACCTGACCCGCCATGGCCGGAGCGCCACCCGCCGGGCCGGCAAGAGCGATCCAGGCGACGCCCTGGCCATCGCCCGGGTGACGGCCCGCGAGACCGGCCTCCCACCGGTTCGCTTGGACGACCGGAGCCGCCACATCGGGCTCCTGCTCGAGGCCCGTGAGGCACTCGTCCACGACGCGACCCGCAGCCGCAACCGGCTCCACGCCCACCTGCTCGTCCTCGCCCCCGGCTATGGCGAGCGGATCGACCGACTGGTCAGCGGCGTCGCGCTGGACCGGGCCAGCCGCCTATTGCGCGGACGACCCGGCCTAGAAGCAGAACTCGCCCGGGATCTGATCGCCGAGCTGCGTCGGCTCGATGGTCGGGTCGCTCGGCTGACCCGCCGGCTGACGATGCTGGTCGGCCCTGACCCGCTGCTGGGCCTGCCCGGGATCGGGATCCTGACCGCGGCTCGGTTGATCGCCGAGACCGGCGATGTCCGGCGCTTCCGCTCTCCCGACGCGTTCGCCGCCCTGGCCGGTCTCGCTCCCATCCCCGCCAGCTCGGGCCAGATTCAGCGGGTCCGCCTGTCGCGCGGCGGGAACCGGCAGCTCAATCGGGCGTTCTATGTGATCGCCCTGACCCAGGTCTGGCATCACCCACCGGCGAAAGCCTATGTCGCCCGCAAACGGGCTGAGGGCAAGACCTGGCGGGAAGCGATGCGGTGCCTCAAGCGCCAGCTCGTCCGGACGGTTTTCCGCCTACTCCAGGAGGGCCAGCTCGGTCTCGCCGAGGCCGCTTGACAACATAGGAGCCTGCCCATCCCGAAATGAGTCAGATTGCCCATTCCGAAAACGGAAAGAGTCTGTTGCCCTATCTGGGCAAGCAAATTCTAGACCATCTCGAGGCGTTGGACCGGTATCACCGGGCTCGAGGGTCAGGGCGATGACCCGGTCGCGGTCCGCGCGTCGCCGCCAACGAGCTCGGGCTCTTCGAAGCCCTCGCCGATTCCCCCCGCCACGATCGACGGCCTGGCCGATCGCACCGGGCTGACCCGCCGGGCAGCGCGGATCAGCGCCGACGCCATGGTCGCGCTGGGCTTGCTGGAACGCGAGGGCGACACCTATCGCAACGGCGAGACAGCAGCCGCCTTCCTGGCCGGGCGGACCCATGGCGACCTGCGTCCCTTCCTGCGTTTCTGGGACAAGATCAGCTACCCCGCCTGGTGCGGGCTGGCTGAAGCCCTCGGCAGCGGACCGTCCCAGGAAATCTTCGAGCTCGACGATGAGCTCCAAAAGGTGGCGTCCGCCGGGATCGAGGCCATCCTGGCCGGCCCCGCCGCCGCCTTCCCGCAGACCTTCGACTTCTCTCCCCACCGCCGCTTGCTCGATGTCGGCGGCGGCACCGGCTCATGGTCGATCGCTGTTGCCAGGAAGTACCCGCACGTGGAGGCTACCGTCTTGGAGCTTCCCGCGGTCGTCGACATCGCCCGAGAGCACGTGGCCGCCGCAGGGCTGGCTTCGCGGATCGACGTCGTTGCTGGTGACGCCATGGCGGGAGCGCTTCCCCCCGGCTATGACGTGTTCCTGCTGGCCAACCTCATCCACTATTGGTCACCGGAGGGCAATCGGGCGCTTCTGCAACGTGTGCGCAGCGCTGCCGAAGCCAACTCGCGCCTCCTGCTTGCCGACTTCTGGACGAATCCCACCCATACCGAGCCACTCCACGCGGCACTCATGGCGGGGGAGTTCGCCGTACATGTGCGCGACGGAGACGTCTACAGCGTCGATGAGGTTCGTGGCTGGCTGTCCGAAACGGGCTGGCGATGCGTCGAGCACGCGCCGCTCGTCGGTCCGCAGAGTCTGATTGTGGCCGAAGCCGCCTGAGCACACGGACGCGTCCTCTCATCTGGAGTCGTGAAATGAGGCTCCTCGCTATTTCGTGTGGATCACGTGGCTGAAGTCGAGCTTGCCGGCGACGAGGTAGGCCATGGCCATCAGGTCGGCGGTGCGATGGCCTCGTGCCCGACGCTTGGCCGCCTGGTCCAGGCTGGCAATCGCCTCGAGCACGCCGTTGCTGATGCGACTGGTGGCCCAGCGCAGGATGCCGTCCCAGTGCGCACGGACCATGGCCGCGAACTCGACCAGCGGTCCCAGGCGCGAGCGCGACGCCCAGCCGCACCAGCGCTCGAGATCGGCCGCCGCGCGCCCGGGCGGCTGGGACCAGAAGTCGTCGAGCGCCAGCCTGAGACGGTAGGCGCGACCGGTGTGCGGATAGGCGCCGGCGATCATCCCAGCTCGGTCACGCGCGCCACCAGCAGCTGTCTTCCAAAGATGCCAAGGCTGGATCTCGGATGGGACACGAGAGCCTCCTGTCGGTGCGGGGCTTCAACAACCTCCCGCAACCGTGCACGGAGGCTGTCATCTGTAAACAACGTCTGATCCCGGCCGTCACCGAGATCGGTCACCAGCAGCTGGAGGTCTGACGATGATTCCCAAGGTCGTGCGTCCGGACGAGGCGCGCCGCATATCGCTCTACGACGTGGTCTTCCGCTACGGCATCGGCTCGGCCGAGAGCGATGGCAAGCTGTCGATGCTGGAGGTGACGATTCCGCCGCGGACGCTCGTGAAGCCGCACATGCACACCCTCGAGGACGAGTACACCCTCATCCTGGACGGGACGGTCGGCGCGAGCCTTGGCGACGAGACGGTCGAGGAGATCCCGGCTGGCAGCTGGCTGGCCAAGCCGCGTAACGTTCGGCACGCGATGTGGAACGTCAGCGCCCAGCCAGCGCGCATCCTGGAGGTGGTAATGCCCGGTGGGATCGAGCGCTACTTCGAGCAGATCGCTCCGGTCCTGACGGAGCATGGCCCGGATTGGACGAAGCGCTACGACGCCCTCGCCCAGGAATATGGGCTGGAGATCCTCGACGACTGGTCCAACGAGCTCCAGACGCGCTACGGCATCACCCTCTGACCGTGCACGACGAACGGATTCGCCCGGCTACATCGGGCGATGAAGAAGGCCGCCTCGCTCAACATGAGCACGCAGCAGTCGCGCGGCGCCACTGGGTGGACATAGGGGTTCAGACAAGGGTTCAGCCGGATCAATTTACAACAGCAGAGAGGCCCGATTCGTGCTCAGAATCGGGCCTCTCGATGCGTGGTACCGCATACCGGATGCGCGGAAAATGCGCGTCAATGACGCCAAGATGCCTCGATTTACGCATAATGAGCGGGTCTGGGACGCATAGTGCGATTCCATAAGGGTGCCAATAAGGGTGCTTGAGGACTACGACTTCAACCGTCTCGCTGAACCGCCCGAAGACATCCCAGAGCCGTAACTGTCAAGCGGCGAGGTCAGCACTGGCGACCGCGGGGCCACGCTGCGATGAACGAGGCAGCCATGGAGGATGCCCACCAGCTTTGCGACACGCGGTCTTGCCTGGTATGCGGCCTTGGATCGTGCGCATCGAGTAGACGCGCGCCTGCGGTGAGCCGCTGAGCACAGGCCCCGCCGAGGGGCGACCCCAACCCGCTCCGGAGGGGACCCTTGGTGGACCACCTCACCGTGCTCGTTGTGATCTCCTCGATGGTCGCCGGCCGCGCAGGCGGAGGACGTCGGGCGGGAAGCTCTCGGTATCGATGGTGAGGGCGACGTCGGGTCGGGCGCGCAGGGCACGCAGCCGGCCGGCGGCATGTCGCATGTGCACCCGTCAGAGGGGCTCGGCCTCTACCTGCTGCCGGGCGATCGCGACGGCCCACGGTGGGCGGATGTGGGCGACATCCGACGGACCGGGTACCGGAACGACCATGGGCGTCGCAC
>JACDBZ010000059.1 GCA_013694645.1 Chloroflexota bacterium | reverse complement strand
CGAGCAGCCTAAGGCTTGCTCGCCGATACGCTCGCCGATGGTAGCCGTACAGACAGCATGGGCACACAGACTGACGACCTTCGGACTTGGACGCAGTTGCGGATGCGTCAGCGAAACCTATCCCACGGGCAGCTCGCGCAGAAGTGCGGCCTCGACCGCAGCACGGTCACCCGCTTTCTCGGTAGGGAGCGCCGTCCGACCTTCGATGTCGCCATGCGGATCGTAGATGCACTGTACGACACGTCGTGCACCCCACTGGTGGATCAGATGCGCGATCTGGTCGCGGGTCCGAAGCGGGTCGAGGCGGCCTTGAGATCCGATCCGTTGCTCCACCCGACGCATGTCGACGTGATCATGCGGAAGTACCTCGAGCGTCGCGCGGCCGGACCTTCGACAGGTGACGATTGTCACCGATCCGCTCAGGCGGCATCAACCCTGCCTCCACGCTGAGGCACCTACCCATCAAACTCAAGGAGATCCCATTGCGTAGAATTCTCGTAACCCTGGTCAGCACGGGCATGTTGCTCGGTCTGGCCGCCCTGCCCGTGGCAGCGGCATCGGCGGGAGAGCCCGCCATGGTCATGGTCATGAAGCACCTGTGCGACGAGTCCATCCAGTCCGAGGCCGACTTCGTCGAGGTCGAGGAGCGCGCAGCGACCAATCCCACCACGCCGATGGGCATCCCGACGCGGGGCTCGACCGCCGAGACCGTGCTCGCCTGCCCGGTCATCGTGCAGACCGGCGACGGCCAGACGCCGGGAGCCATCGGCTCAGGCTCGCGCAGCTTCGACTTCACGGTCGTGGATTCGGGCGGCACCCCCCAGGTCCTGACCACGGACACGACCTTCAGTGGTGACAACGGCTTCGACACGCCGGTCGAGGACTTCGCCTGCTAGACCGACATCAAATACGATGCCGACCGCAGCGGCGCGATCGACGAGGACGTCTGCCTGGACTTCAGCAGCTACGCCTTCGCCGGTGTGGTCGAGGGCGACGTGACCGTCACCGAGACCACCACCCCTGAGGGCACCCGCTTCGGCACCGTGCGCCTGACCCCGCCGGAACTCAGCGATGACGCAGCCATTGGGCTGGAGTTCAGCGCCAACGGCGAGATGACCTTCGATTCGTCAGCCGATGGCGACGAGATGGTCACGCTGCACGTCTACAACTTCGTGGGCGAGGCTGAGATGCCTGACGCGGCCATGGAGCTTCCGACGCCGAACAGCAGCCTCCCGCTGATGCTCGTCGCGTTCGGGACTCTCGCGGCAGCCGCCGGTGCGGCCGTCGTGGTCCGCCAGACACGGAGCTAGCCTCCGTCGTTGATCGTTGTTCCCCTGCGAAGGCCCCGGCACCATGCCGGGGCCTTCGCCATGTGCCGTCAGAATGGCTTCGCCAGCATGAGCCACAGGATCACGACGAAGCCGGTGAGGCCCATCGCCGCGAGCGGCAAGGGGTTCCAGGCCGTGAGCAGGCGACGCATCTCGTCGGGGTCCTCCGGCTGCGCCTCGGTCGGTCGCGGGCCGGAGGTCCCCATGCCGGCGGCCGTGCGAATCGGCTGAAGGCGGAGGCTCGCCATCGGCGTCATCGCACCGCCGATCGCCACGAAGATGACCAGCGACAGCCAGATCCAGAGCCGGCCCCAGTGGCCGCCCAGGAAGCCGGCCAGGATGCCGGTCGCGAGCCCGACGAGCACGAGGCCCCAGGCCGGCGCGCCCAGGCTGAAGCGCGACAGGTCGAGCAGCGCCCGAACCCGGGCCGGATCGCTCTCGCGCTTCAGGGCGAAGGCGACCGCCATCGATGTCCCGTGCGCGATGAAGAAGAGGAGGATCGTCGTCGCGTGGATGAAGACGACCCATGGGTAGAGATCCATGCTGCCCTCCGTGCTGCTCGGCGAGTGCATTATCGCCGGGTCGTCCAGCCACTCGGACGGCGGCGAGACGGCGCGGCCCTCGGCAGGGCTACACTGAGCCCATGGACTTCTGGGCGCCGCTCGAGACCGAGGATCCGGAGATCGCGCAGGTCGTGCGCGACGAGGAGGAGCGCACGCGTGCCCACCTCGAGCTGATCGCATCGGAGAATTATCCGAGCCTCGCCGTGCTCCAGGCGATGGGATCGATCCTGACCGGCAAGTACGCCGAAGGGTATCCGGGGCGTCGCTACTACGGCGGCTGCGAGGTGGTCGACGTGGCCGAGAACCTCGCGCGTGACCGGGCGAAGGAGCTCTTCGGCGCCGATCACGCCAACGTCCAGCCGCACGCAGGCGCGCAGGCCAACATGGCGGCCTTTCACGCACTGCTCGAGCGCGGAGACACCGTCCTGGGCCTGTCGCTGGACCAGGGCGGGCACCTCACGCACGGGTCCCCGGTGAACTTCAGCGGCCAGTACTACGACTTCGTGCCGTACCACGTGGATCGTGAGACGCATCGGATCGACATGGACGAGGTTCGCGCACTCGCTCGCGAGCATCGGCCGAAGATGATCCTGACGGGCGCCACCGCCTACCCACGCCTGTGGGACTTCGCCGCCTTCCGCGAGATCGCGGACGAGGTCGGCGCCCTCGTCATGACGGACATGGCGCATTTCGCGGGGCTGGTGGCCGCGGGCGTTCATCCGTCGCCGGTCCCGTATTCGGACGTGGTCACCACCACGACCCACAAGACACTGCGCGGACCGCGGGGTGGCATGATCCTGTGCCGTGCCGAATACGCGAAGGTCATCGACAAGAGCGTGTTTCCCGGTATCCAGGGTGGGCCGCTGATGCACATCATCGCGGCCAAGGCGGTCGCCTTCCGCGAGGCCATGTCGCCGGAATTCAGGGCCGATCAGGAGGCCACCGTCTCCAACGCGCGCGTGCTGGCCACTTCCCTTGCCGATGCTGGCGCCTCCATCATCTCCGGCGGCACCGACAACCACCTCATGCTCGTCGATGTGCGCCCGCTGGGCGTGAATGGCAAGGAAGCCGATGCGGCCCTCGGCGAGGTGCGTATCACGGTGAACAAGAACACGATCCCCTATGACCCTGAGAAGCCGATGGTGGGAAGCGGCATCCGTGTCGGCACGCCGGCCGTCACGTCGCGCGGCATGCGCGAGGCGGAGATGCGCG
>JACDBZ010000310.1 GCA_013694645.1 Chloroflexota bacterium | reverse complement strand
GCCGGCGATCACGGCGCGGACCTCGATCCATCGGTCCGGGAAGCCGGGTGGGCTGAGCTGCCACCAGGCGATGATGGTGTCCTCCTCGCCCTCCCGAATCTCGAAGGCGGCCGGCGTGCCGCCGATGATGTCGTCGGCGTCGAGTCCGAACGGTCGGGAAACCACCGGATCGGGCACGGGTGGCGTACCGCCCTCCCATGCCGTGAACACGATGGACGCCTCGCCAGGTGGAATGGCGGAGCCGGTGAGATTGCACGGCTCCGCTACGCTCGTGCACAGCGACGTCGGTTCGGATGCGAAGGTCGCGAGATGCGCGATGATGCGGTGATCCGCTGGAGCGAACTCACTGATGGGAGTCAGAGTCCAGCCCTGCGGATAGGCGAAGTCGAGCTCGTCGCTCGTGAAGCGCTGTCGGTCGTCGAACGGCTGTGACGCCGCGGAGACGCCGATCATGATGGCGGCGACGAGCACGGCGACCGCCGCCACGACACCGAAGGCCACCCAGCCCGAATCCATCCGTGACGGAGGGGCTGCCGGCTTCGCGAACGGTCGCCTGGCTGGGCCGGTCGGCGCGGGAGCCCAGTGCTGCGGCGGCTGGACAACCGTGTTCAGCCGATCCCAGCGCGCCCTTCGGCTCGGCTCCGAGAGGGTGTGCCACGCCTCGTTGATGCGAGGCATGGCGGGACTGGGTGAGGCGCCAACATCGGGGTGATGCTGCTTGGCCAGTCGCCGATACGCCCGCGCGATCTCCTCGCGCGATGCGTTGCGGGCAACGCCCAGGACGGCGTACGGGTCGAATTCGGTCACGACACCGGAAGTCTACGCTGCGACCCTTGCTATCCTGTCGCCCGTGATCATGAAGCGCACAGGTCCGAGCGAGCCGGTCGAGCCGGGGGATCCGGGGTCCACCGTGCAACCCGCAGCGACCGACGCTGCCGCGGTTGCCACCGTGCCGTCCGCCGCAGATGCGCCGATCGATGGCGCGCAGCTGGACGCCGCCATCCTCCGTGCTCTGCGCCAGTTCCCGAACCAGACGGTCGACCTCGCGCCACTGGCGGAGGAGCTGGGTCTCGACCCGGCCAGGGTTCAGCTCGCCGTGGAGGCGCTGGCGCGGCGTCGCATGGTCGTCGCGCCGTTCATCGAGCCTGGAGCCGCGGGGGGAGGGACCCTGACCTCGATCGGCCTCCGCTGGCTCATCGCGCGCGAGGGTGGTTCGCCCGCCGATACCCCGACCGCGCTGAAGGCGGCCGACGAGCGCGTGCGAGCGGGAGACGAGGCCGCCCGTCTCCCCCGTGCACAGGTCTACGGAGTCACCCGCCGCGAATGACCCTCCCAAACGGGCACGAAATAGGCGGCCGATGATCAGCGACCTCCTTTCCAGGCTCGCTCGATTGCCCGCTGTCCTCTGGCGTGCGACGGTCGGAAGGCTCGTGGCCGCGGCTCCGCCGACCGTGGCGCCGGTCCTTGTGGTGGATGCACCAGAGCCGCGCGGAGTGGCCGGCATCACGTTCCGGGCGAGCCTGGTCGTCGTCGGCGTCGTGCTTGGCGCGTACCTCCTCTACCAGTTGCGGCTGCTCCTGATCCTCGTTTTCCTGGCGATCCTGCTCGCCGCCGGCCTCTACGGCGTCGTCCGCCTCTTCGAGCGGTTCCTGCCGCGCATCGTGGCGGTGCTGATCTCCTACGCGCTGCTGATCGGCGTCATCGGCCTGGTGCTCTTCCTGATCTTCCCGCCGCTCATCCGCCAGGCGGTCGACTTCGCCGATGACCTGCCGCGCATCGCCGATGACCTCCGCGCTGGCGCGATCTCGCTCATCGACGGCATCGCGGGCCACGGTACCGGCGAGGAGATCATCGACACGCTGACCTCCGGAGCCCAGGGCTCGGTCCCCGAGCTCGGATCCCTCCTGAGTGTGCCGCTGACGCTGGCGTCGATTCTCACGAATGCCCTCATCGTTGTCTTCCTCTCCGCATTGATGCTCATCGAGCGTGACCGGGTCCGCGGTTGGACCATGGAGTTCGTGCGGGAGCCGGATCGAGAGGCGATGCTCGGCGTTTCGCGCAACGCGCTGCTCAAGCTGGGTGCATACGTTCGCGGTCAGCTGGTCGTCATGGCGATCATCGGCGGCGGATCTGCGGTCGGGATGCTGGTGCTCGGCGTGCCGTTCGCCGTGCCGCTCGGCGCGTTGAGCTTCATCACGGCGGCCATCCCGCTGGCCGGTGCCTTCATCGCGGGTGGCCCCATCGTGCTCGTGGCCCTCACGGTTGCTCCAGTCACCGGGCTCCTGATGCTCGCGTGGCTCGTCGTCC
>JACDBZ010000281.1 GCA_013694645.1 Chloroflexota bacterium | reverse complement strand
AATCACCGGTATGCGACGCAATCGCGCCATCGTGGTCGGCCTCGTGGTCATGGCGTTGACCGCCGTGATCGCGTTCATCCTCCTCTCCTCGGCCGGAAGGCAGCCGGACCCCGGGCCGTTCCCAGCGCGGGGGGCCGAAGCGATTCGCGATGAGGTGCAGGGACTCATCGGCGAGTAGCGCCTACTCGCAGCCGATTGGCTCCTCCGCGCGAGGCCAGCGCTCGACGCCATCCGGAGTGACCACGTAGGCGGCTCGATCCTCCGGCGTGACCACAGCTCGAGCCCATTCGTCGTTCGGTACCCGCTGAACACTGCGTCGTCCGGAAGCTCGACGTCTGCGGCATAGGTGTCGAGCAGCGCCGGCACATCGCTGAATACTCCAAGCGGGTCGCGCAGGTACTGCCTATTGAGCGATCCGTCCTCGGTCGTGAGGTGCAGCATCCGGGCGCTCTCCCACCCGCAGTGCGCAGGACCGCTGATGTCGGTCACGATCTTGCCGGTCTCCCCGTGCGCCCACACCCTCCGTGCCGGTCCGAGGTCGACCGCGGCACCGTACTCCGATGGGTCGCAGGTGCGCATCTCCTCGATCGTGAATGGTGCGCCGCCGACCAGCTCGCCGAACCGTGGGGAAATGACGATGACCACCTTGACCCTGTCATCGACCTCGTAGAAGTAGATGAACCGATCTCCAATCTGTCCCAGCGGGCGGTACTTCGAGCGCGGGATCGGAAATGGAGTCGACCCCATCCAGGCCGCGAAGGCCTCATCGGCCGTGCTGCCGGCGCCGTCAGGGCCGAAATCATCGGCGCGCCCACCCATCGTTGCGACGGACCCATCGCAGCGGAGCAGATCAGCCGGGTCCTCTGCAGCAATCGAGGCTTCCGGCGAGGACGCCGGAAGAGCGGAGATCGACGGCAACGCCGGGACCGACGGTCTGACACTCCCAATCGGACTCGAGCAGCCTGCGACTAACAGGCCGGTAACGAGGATCAACGACAGCTTCACTGCCAGAAGACGCCCAACCGCGCGAGTGCGTTGCGGCAGAGAGGCGCCAGGTCCTCGATCAGGACTCGGAAGATTCCTCGGACGGTTCGGCGCCACCCTCGCCCTCCGTGGCGCCACCCTCGGCGCCCTCGCCCTCGCCCTCGCCCTCCTCGCCCTCCTCGCCCTCGGCGACGACCGGCTCCGGCTCCTCCTCGACTCGCGGCGGAACGACGGTTGCGACGAGTGTCTCGCCGTCGGTCATGACGTTCACCAGGTCACGGTTGAGGTTGAGGTCCCTCACATGGATTGCGACGTCCAGGCTCTTCAATACCGAGACATCCACCACGATCTCGTGCGGGATATCGGTCGGCAGCGCCTTGACGTGGATGCTCGACATGTTGTGGAGGAGCGTGCCGCCGGTGGCCTCGACCGCCGGTGCCTCACCGGTGAAGACGAGCGGGACGTCGACCTCCATCTCGACTTTCAGATTGACGAGGTAGTAGTCGACGTGGAGGGGGCGCCCACTCAGCGGATGGCGCTGGACGCTCTTGATGAAGCCGCTCGTCGCCCGGCTGGCGCCCGGCAGACGAAACTTGACGACCGATGTCTTGCCGGCCGCACGGTAGAGGACCTCGAAGGTCTTCGCCTCGACCTGCACGTTTGTCGAGTCTTCGCCCTTGCCGTACACGACGCCGGGGACGAACCCTTCGCGGCGCAGCCGCTTGTTGGCCTTGCCCTGCGCCTCACGCGCGTCGAGGGTGAGCTCCAGGTCCATCGGTGGGGTGATCCTCTCTGATGATCCGGGCGCCCGGTCGCCCCGGCGGGCAGCGGGCAGCACCGAACGATTCGAATCCGCATTCGTGGTGCGGGGCGGAATGGTACCCCGCAGGCCACAGTCGGGCAAACGGCAGGTGTGTTGACCTGCCCTGCCTGGTCGCAGGCTGAGCGAGCGACGGCGGTGCGCCGATCCGAAGGTTGAGCGTTCTTCAGCGCGGCGCAACTGGGGCAGAACCGCGGTGGTTCCTATACTGCGGGCATGGCCGGCACCATCATGATCGTCGAGGACGAGCCTGCCGTTGCGCGCGGCGTCCAGGTGGCCCTCGAGCGCGAGGGTTATGCGGTGAGCGTCCAGCCAACGGGCGAGGATGCGCTTGCCACGTTCGCGAACGTCGCGCCAGATCTCGTGGTGCTCGATGTTCGGCTGCCGGGGATCGACGGATTCGAGGTGCTTCGCCAGCTGCGTCGCGAGACGCGCGCGCCGGTCCTGTTCCTGACCGCGCGCTCGGACGAGGTCGACAAGGTCGTGGGCCTCGAGATGGGCGCGGACGATTACCTCGTCAAGCCGTTCAGCGTGCGTGAGCTTGTCAGCCGCATCAAGGCGCTCCTGCGTCGCGCCTACGGCGAGCTGGCGGATACGGAGACCGGTCGAACGCTGCGGCGCAATGACCTGGTGATCGACCTCGAGCGCCGAAGGGTGACGCGCGACGGCGTGCGCATCGGCCTGACGACCACCGAGTTCGATCTGCTGCGGCACCTGGCGGCTCGACCGGGTCGCGTCTACACGCGCGGCCAGCTGCTGGAGCTGGTGCGCGACTATGACGACGCCCTCGAGCAGGACGAGCGGACGATCAACGTCCACATCAGCCACATCCGGGACAAGATCGAGCCCGATCCGGCTCAGCCACGTTACATCCGGACGGTGAGGGGCGTCGGCTATGCCTTCGCCGAGGACTGAGGCGGAGCGCCCCGAGCCGACCGGCAGGCTTCACCTCCCGCGTGGCTGGGCCGCGGTCTTCCAACGGCTCAACACACGCCTGGTGATGGCAATCGGGTCGGTCGCGCTGGTTGGCCTGGTCGTCTCCGCGATGGCCATTAACCAGATTCTGCCGGGCTATTTTGCCGAGCAGACGACCGATCGCCTCGAGACGGCCGGCCTGGGGACCGGCCTGCTCATGCGTCAACTCGCCACGAACGAGATCGCCAACGATCGGCCCGGCTTCGTGGAGGCAGCCGAGGTGCGGGCCCGGTACATCGTGCGTCCGGCCATCGAGGTCGCTGCCCAGTTCATCCTGCCGGCGACGTACGCGGTGTTCAACGAGAACGGGCAGCGGGTCGCGTTGAGCGCGCCTGACAATGTCGGAGCGCTCGAGGCGCGCGGATTGCGCGCGGATCCGGTGGAGCCGGTGCGGCTACCGATCGTGATCGACCTTCCGAGCGGTGGCAAGGCGCGCTACGTGCTCGATGTGTCGCAGCCGTATACGTCGCGCGAGGCAACCCTGGCGCAGATTCGATCGGCGATCCTCGGTGCCGGGCTGCTGGCTCTCGTTGCCGCGGTCGTGTTCGGGATCATCGCGGCGCGACGCGTGACGGCGCCCATCCACCGACTGCGCGGCGTCGCCGGCCGCGTCGCTCAGGGCGACCTCGACGAGCGTGCCACGGCATCCGGGGTGCTCGAGGTGGACGAGCTGTCGGCGCAGTTCAACGTGATGGCGGATCGGTTGGCGGGCACGCTTCGCATGCTGGAGGCGGACCGTGACCGGCTTCGCGAGTTCGTCGCCGATGTGAGCCATGAGCTGCGCACGCCCATCGCGGCGCTCAAGATGTACACGGAGCTCCAGAGCGACGGCCAGGTCGACGAGGCCACTCGCGCCGAGTTCCTGGGGCGCTCGAGCGAGCAGATCGCTCGCCTGGAGTGGCTCAGCACGAACCTGCTCGACCTGTCGAGAATCGACGCCGGCATCTTCCCGCTCGACATGCGGGAGGGTGATCTGCGAGACCCGATCCAGGCGGTGGTGCAGGCGCTCTCGGAAGTCGCGCTGGCGCGTGGTATCGGCCTCCAGAGCTTCGTGCCGGCGGACCCCGTTGATCTGCGCTTCGACCGCGAGCGGATGGTTCAGCTGCTAACGAACCTGATCGGCAATGCCCTCAAGTTCACGCCGCGCGGTGGGGCCGTGTCGGTGCGGCTCACCGAGGGTGACGACCTGGCGACCATCGAGGTCCAGGACACCGGAGCCGGCATCCAGGCCGATGAGCTGCCGCGCATCTTCGAGCGGTTCTACCGCGGGACGAACACGGGAGACGCGCGCGCCTCGGGCAGCGGGCTTGGCCTGGCCATTGTTCGATCGATCGTCGACATGCACGGTGGCGAGATCGAGGTGGCCAGCGTGGTCGGCGATGGCACCGTCTTCACTGTCACGCTTCCCGCGCATGGCGCGAACGTCAACGAAACTTCACGCGGCGGCCAGCCTGCACGCAACCAGGACTCCGTAGCGTGAGTGATGCCCGCCCTGCGAGGCAGCCCGTACGTCAGGATGAAACAACACCGATGACCACGAACGATCCGAACCGATCGACCGACCGCGATCCGACCGAGACGGTCGAGGTGCAGCGCTACGGTCAGCCCTCGCCAGCCGACGCTCGGTCCGCGGGTTGGCAGGCGGCCCCGGCGTGGAGCAGCCGCCCGCCTCACGTCACCGCCGAACCGGCACCGCGACGGGGCATGGGAACCCTTCCCATCATCGCCGTCGCGGTGGTCGCCGGCATTCTGTCGGGCGCGCTCTCCGCGGTCGCGGTGTCGAACATGATCCAGGAGCGTGGCGCCCCCATCACCGGCGACGTGGCGGCCACCCCGGACGCCAACAACGTGAGCGACGTGCGCATCGACGAGTCGAGCGCGGTCATCGAGGCGGTCGACCAGGTCACCCCCGCGGTGGTGACCATCCAGTCATCCGGTGGCGGCGTGCTCGGCACCTCGAGCGGCACCGGCTCAGGCTTCATCTACGACGCCGACGGTTGGATCCTGACGAACCGCCACGTTGTCGAGGACGCTTCAGAGCTCCTCGTCGTGCTGAATGACGGGCGCCAGTTTCCCGGGGAGACGTACGGGATCGACACCCTCACCGACCTCGCCATCGTCAAGATCGATGCAGCGGATCTGCCGGTGGCGGCCATTGGCACTTCGTCCCATCTTGAGCCGGGCCAGGTCGCCATCGCCATCGGCAACCCACTCGGCTACGAGAACACGGTGACCACCGGCGTCGTCTCCGGCCTCGGCCGACGCATCACGGCGTCGGACGCTTCGCAGACGAGTGCCGAGACGTTGAACAACCTGATCCAGACGGATGCCGCCATCAACCCGGGAAACTCGGGCGGGCCGCTGGTCAACAGCGCAGGCCAGGTGATCGGCGTCAACACCGCCGTGAGCACGAATGCCCAGGGTCTCGGCTTCGCGATTCCGATCGACGTCGCCAGGCCGATCATGCAGCAGGCGCTCGATGGGGATGAGCTGACGCGGCCGTGGATCGGCGTCTATTACGTGCCGGTCGACCCGGCGCTCGCTGCCGAGCAGGACCTGCCGGTCGAATACGGCGCCCTGATCGGCACGGCCGATGGCAGCGGTCAGGCCGTCTTCCCCGGCAGCCCGGCCGAGGGAGTCGGACTCCGGTCGGGGGACATCATCGTCGCCGTCGATGGCGAGCAGGTCAGCGCCGATTCCGACCTGGCGACCCTGATCCTGCCTCACGCATCGGGCGACACGATCACGCTCCGGGTGCTCCGCGACAATTCGACGCGCGAGGTCGAGGTCACGCTCGGGGAGCTACCGGCCGACAGCTGAGCGGGCGGCTATTCGCCCGACGCGGATCGGCGCCGGGTGAATGCCACCTCCACCGTGTCGAAGGCGCCGTCGATCGGCGCCTTCGGCTTGCGCACCCGCACCTCCACGCCATCGACGATGGTCGGATCGGTCGCGACCAGTGCGGCGCTCGTGATCGCGCCCGCGAGCGTCTCGATGAGATCGAACGTCCGCTCCACGACGATGGCGCGCACGAGCTCATGGAGCGCGGCGTAGTCCACCGTTGCGGCCAGTTCGTCCCGTAGTGCGGCCGCCTCCAGGTTGGCGTGGAGGACCAGGTCCACCTCGAACGGCTGCGGCGTCTCCTTCTCCCAACCCAGGACGCCGTGCCGGGCCTCGAAGCGCATGCCGAGCACGCTCAGGCGATCCGGAAATGCCTCCCGGTTCATCGGCGCACCACCGCGTCCGTGACGCGAAGCGTGCGCGCAATGTGCGCGACGTCATGCACGCGAACGACATCGGCGCCGGCCATGACCGCGAGCGCGGCGGTGGCCGCACTCCCTTCGATTCGATCGTCGGCGGGCGCGCCGTCGAGCAGCTCACCGATGAACCGCTTGCGACTCGTCCCGACCAGCAGCGGCAGCCCACCGAGAGCCACCTTCAGCTCCGCTAGTCGGTGGAGCAGCTCCAGGTTGTTCTCGGTCGATTTGCCAAAGCCGATACCCGGGTCGACGATCAGTCGCTCGCGAGGCACGCCGCGAGCGGCCGCGGCCTCGATCGCCTCCGCGAGCCAACCGACGACGGTGCGGAATACGCCGTCGGGGTAGCCATCGCCATCCTGGTTGTGCATGAGCACCAGGTGCGCGCCCGATGCGGCTGCCGCCTCCGCGGTGCCGGGATCGCGTCGGGCGGCCCACACGTCGTTCACCATACTGGCACCGGCCTCGAGGGCGGCCGCCGCCACCACGCCCTTGCTGGTGTCGATGCTGATGCGGGCGCGGTCACCCAGCTCGGCGGCCAGCGCGCGCACGACGGGCACGGCAAGAGCCATCTCGGTCTCCGCGTCGACCTCCGGGTGGTCGCCGTATGCCTGGCGCGGGCGCGTCGACTCCGCCCCGACATCCAGGATGTCGGCGCCAGCCGCCACCATGGACCTGCCCTGGGCCAGTGCGGCCGCGGTGATCTCGTGTGGGCTGCGTTGATCGCCCGCCAGTCCGTCCCCGGAAAACGAGTCGGGCGTGACGTTGATGATGCCCATCAGGTAGGTGCGCTCACCCCAGCGAAGCTCGGGTCCCATCATTCCTCCTCGCCCACGGGGATGATCATGCTCCGAACGGCGCCGACCAGGTAGAGGGAGCCCGCGACCACGACCGGATCGCCGACCGCGCGCCGCAGCGCCTCGGCGGGGGTGGGCGCCGTGACCGCGGACGCTCCGCTCACCCGGCGCCAGATGCGCGCGAGGTGATCTGGCTCGTGCGCTCCCGGGTCGTCGACGCGCGTGAAGATGAATCGTGGCCGCAGCGGTGCGAGGGCGCGCAGGACGGCGCTGACCCGTTTCGCTCGCATCGCGCCGAAGATGATGGTTGGCCGTCGCAGCCCGAGGTCGCGCAGCGCCCGTGCGAGCGCCTCGGCGCCGGATGGGTTGTGGGCACCGTCGAGGAGCACGCGACCGAGTCCCACGCGCCCGCCGTTGAGCAGCTCGAGACGCCCCGGCCAGCGTGCATCGGCGAGTCCGCGACGTATGCTGGAATCGTCAGCCGTGATCCCATGGCGCTCCGCGAGCGCGTCGAGGAGCGCGAGCGTCACCGCGGCATTGTCGGCCTGGTGAGCCCCGATCAACCCGACGCGCAGCCCCATCAGCTCGCGCGACGGCGTGCGGGCATCGACCACGATGCCGTCCCAGTCGAGGTGGCGAAGCGTGGCGTCAAATGGTCGGCGCGGCCCGGCACGTCGAAGCGACGCGGCGACATGGTGGCATCGGTCCAGGATCGGTCGCAGGCCCCGGCCGGACGCACCGCTGACGGCCAGGTTGCCGGTCTTGATGATCGCGGCCTTCTCCGTGCCGATGGCGGTGAGCGTGCTGCCCAGGTACGCCTCGTGATCGCGCTGCACGTTGGTGATCGCAGCCACTCCGAGGTCGAGCACGTTGGTGGCGTCGAGCCGGCCGCCCATGCCGACCTCGACGATGGCGAGGTCCACCCGGCGCCGCGCCAGCTCGGTGATGGCCGCCGCGGTGAGGGCCTCGAACTCGGTCGGTGGCCCGATAGCCGCGGCGACATGGTCGATGGCCGGCAGGACGCGTTGCACCGCCGCGGCGAAATCCCCCGTCCCGATCGGCTCACCGTCGATCGTCACCCGCTCGCGATAGCTGGTGAGGTGCGGCTTCGGCATGGTGCCGACGCGATGACCCGCCGCGACGAGTACCGATTGCGCCATGGACACGACCGAACCCTTGCCGTTCGTACCTCCGACGAGCGCGCCGCGCAGTTCACGTTCGGGGTGTCCGACCTCGGCCATGAGGCGCTCGACCCGCTCGAGCCCCATGCTGACCCCGAAACGGCCGCGCTCGGTGAGTGCGCCGACTGCCTGACGATACGTGAGGCGTTTGGTATCGGTCACCTGGTCAGTCCAGGTTGTCCTCGTAGAAGACACAGTCGTTGAACTGGCCGGTCAGGCACAGGTCGTTGACATAGCCCGAATCGAGGTGCACCCCGCCGCGCAGTCCGCATCGCGCGACCGTGCCCTCCTGCTTCAGCAGGGTGCGCATCAGCTGCGGGGCCTGGATGGGGACACGGCCCTGTGCCCCGTGAGTCAGGTAGAAGTGCGGACAGTGATGGCGGCGCGGCTTCGTGTAGCCGAGCGGCACGCCGCGACGGCCGACGTGGACGGTCAGCGGCTCCGGGCTCGGGCTGCCGGCGAATCGCTTCTCGGCGATCACGCACCTGCCCGGCTCGCATTCCTTGTCGTTGTGGCAGCAGGCGCGCGCGGGACCGATGCCGTCGACCGCCCACAGCTCCCAGCATGGGCGTCGCAGGATGAACGCCGGGCACCGATAGCGGATGGTGAGATCGCAATTCTCGACCTCCCAGCACATGGTGCGCCGATCGTCCCCGCGTCGATCGGGTGCGAACGGATCGCTCGCCTCGCGACGCTCTCCGCCCGTTCGGCGTTCGGTCTTGATGATCATCGATGCTCGGGCAGCCTCCTCGACCGCGAGTGTAGCGGCTGCTCAGGCGATGAACTGGCTGAGCCGCTCCTCCATGACCTCCTGGGGCATGTAGCCGACCAGGCGCGCGGCCTCGCGGCCGTTGTGGAAGACGATCAGGGTCGGGATGCTGAAGATGCTGTAGCGCATCGCCAGCTGCTGGTTCTCGTCGGTATTGACCTTCGCGACCGCCATCCTCTCACCGTGCTTGTCGCCGAAGCTCTCGACGACGGGCGAAACGAGTCGACACGGGCCGCACCACGGTGCCCAGAAATCGACGAGGACCGGCTTGTCTGCGTGGAGAACCTCCGACTCAAAGGTCGATTCATCGACCGAGATCGGGGCGGTGGTTGCCATGGCTGAACGAATGAGCCTCCCAAGCGTGGAAACGGGATGGATAGTCATCGTAGCACCGGCCATGCCACGCAGAGCCGCCTGCCTCCTCCTAGGGCGTGGGGAGTGGCGTGGGTGTCGGGGGCGGGGGAGGCAGCGTGGGCACGGGCGTGGGGACCGGCGTGGGCACTGGTGTCGGGGTCGGCGTGGGTGTCGGGGTCGGGGTCGGGGATGGGGTCGGCGAGGGTGTTGGGCCGCTGCTGACCACGAGGTTCACCTGGCTCCCGGCGGCGACCGTGTTGCCGGGGGGTGGGTCGCTTGTGATCACGGATCCGTCAGGGATCGTGGCGTCGGGCTCGACGTCGATCTCGCCGACCCTCAGGTCGAATTCCCGCAAGGTAGCCTCGGCCTGCGCCTGGGTCTGCCCACGCAGGCTCGGCACCTGGACCTCCTCCTCGCCGCTCGACACGATGACCCGCAGCGCGCTGCCCTCCGCGATCTCCCGTCCCGTCTCGGGCTCGCAGCGGATGACGTCCCCCTCGTCGACCGTCTCCGAGGTCTCCGCATCCTCTTCCATGTCGAGCCCCAGCTCGATAAGCTGGCTCCGCAACGTCGTCAGCGCCACGCCCTCGCATTCCGGCACGCTCACGAGTCCGACCGACGGACCGGGGGTCGGCTCCACGCTCCCGCTCCCGAACAGCTGAACGGCGAGAAATCCGATGGCGCCGAGCAGGAAGACTCCCAGGACCGCCAGCAGCCAGATCCACCACGGCTGACCCTCGTCGTGCGGGCGGTCATGGACGTCAACGCGCCGCGGCGGCGGTGCCACCGGGGCACGGTCCGCCGGGCGTGTGACGCGCGGCGGGACGTATACGGTGGGCTCACCAGCTCGAGGGGTCGCTGCGGCGACCGCGCTGACGCCCGGGATGGGCGTGGGTGTGGCATGCGGATCACGCCTCCAGACGCGAAGAGCCTCTGCGAAGGCGCCAGCATCGGGATAGCGGTCGGCCTGCTCGCGAGACAATGCGCGCATCAGGATCGCCTCCAGCCCCGGCGCGATCGGATGCCCGACGGCGCTCGGCGTTGGTGCGTCCTCGCTGAGTCGTTTGAGCGCGACCGCCGCAGCCGAGTCCGCCTCGAACGGACGACGGCCGGTCAGCATCTCGAACAGCACGATGGCGAGGGCGTACACGTCGGAGGCGCCGGTGACCTCGTCGCCGCGTGCCTGCTCCGGGCTGAAGTAGTGGACCGATCCCAGCGTCGTGCCGGTGACGGTCATGGAGGCCTCGGCCACGGCACGCGCGATGCCGAAATCGGTGACCTTCACATCGCCACAGTCGGTGATCAGGATGTTGCCCGGCTTCACGTCGCGGTGGACGATTCCCTTGCGATGGGCCACCTCGAGAGCGCCCGCCACGCCGATCGCGACGCGCACCGCATCGTCGACCGAGAGTGCGCCGCGGTCGTGCAGCACGGCCGACAGGTCGCTCCCCTCGATGAGCTCCATGACGATGTACTGCTCGCCGTCCGGCCCGTCGGTGCCGTAGTCGTAGACGCTGACGATGTTCGGGTGCGAGAGGCCGCCGGCCGAGCGGGCCTCCTGCTTGAAGCGGGCGGCGAAGCCGGCATCGGCGCTGAACTGGGGGCGCAGCAGCTTGACCGCCACCTCGCGATCGAGCTGCTCGTCGATGGCGCGCCAGATCGTGGCCATGCCGCCCTCGCCGAGCGGGGCGATGAGGCGGTAGCGGCCGCTGATCAGCCTGCCGAGCATCTCCACGTCGGGCTCAGTCTCGCAGGTCCAGGCCGCGGACGTAGGAGCGGAACTCGTCCGCATCATCCGACTCGAGGGCGACGGCGACGTTCGCCTTCAGCCAGCCGAGCCGGGTGCCGGCATCGTGCCGAATCCCCTCGAACTGATACCCGAACACCGGCTGCTCCCGGATGAGCCCGCGGATCGCGTCGGTCAGCTGGATCTCTCCGCCGGCGCCACGGTTCGTCTGCTCGAGCACATCGAAGATCTTCGGGGTCAGAACGTAGCGTCCCAGGACGGCGAGGTCGGATGGAGCGTCATCGACGGACGGCTTCTCCACCAGGTTGCGGATCTCGACCACCCGTCCCTCCTCGCGCAGTGGCTCAAGGATTCCGTAACGGCTGACCTCCCGGCGATCCACGCGCTGAACGGCCACGACGGATCCGCGATGCGCGAGATGCGCGTCGATCAACTGCTTCGTCACCGGCTCGCCGCCGGGATTGAGCATGACGTCGTCCGAGAGAAGCACCGCGAACGGCTCTTCACCCACCAGGTCCTTCGCCATCAGGACGGCGTGGCCCAGACCGAGCTGCTCGCGCTGATGAACGAAGGCGACGGTGCCGAACTCGCTGATGCGGCGAATGGTGCGCAGCATCTCGATGTCGCCACGATCCTCGAGCCAGCGCTCAAGCGATGCGTTGGAGTCGAAATGATCCTCGATCGCGCTGCGACCGCTGGCGATGACGATGATGATCTGATCGATCCCGGAAGCGGCGGCCTCCTCCACGGCGTACTGGATGATCGGCCGATCAACGAGCGGCATCATCTCCTTCGGAATCGCCTTGGTGGCCGGAAGGAAGCGGGTGCCGAAGCCCGCGGCGGGCAGGACGGCCTTTCGGACGCGCACGGTGATCGAGGTACTCCTGACTGCGGATCGAATGCCGATGCTGCAGCGTCGGCTCAGAGCCGGACGCGCGCGATGGCGGATCTGGCTGTTCGGGGACGCCAGTATAGCAATCGATGTTGCATGGACCCTGCCGCGACCCGGGACGGTACAATCGCGCCGCCGATGATGAAGTCGCTCGTTCGAACCTTCCGCGGGCCCAGCCGCGATCCACGCATGACCTATGTCAGTCGCCCGATGCCCCGCGATCTTCGGGACGAGGACGTCGTGGCCGCGCTGGCGCTGGCGCTGGCCGAGGACGCCAATCCGGCATACCTGGTCGAGACGCTGCCGGCTGCCCTGAAGCAGGTGACCGGGCGCGATCTCCAGGTGCTGGACCGGTCCGTCCGTGACGTCACCGGGGCGTTCAGCAAGGTCCAGGTCATGATCCGCGACGGCGACGTGGGCCGCTGGCCCGGCTACGATTCGATGTCGTATCCGTTGCTGGCGCCCTCGCCGAAGGCCGAGCAGACGCGTGCCGCCATCGTCGCGGCCGATGCGTCGGGCGGTGCCCCGGATTCACCGCGTGGACCCAAGGCAGGTTGGGAGCCGCCACCCCCGGTGTCCCGACGCTGATGGGCCGTCAGAACGTGCCGCGCGACCAGTGGCTGGAGCTCGGCCACGAATGCCCGCGCTGCGGCGAGCAGATCACCGAAGCGGATGTCCACGCCTGGCGCCCGATGCCGGAGGACCCCAAGCTGGTGCTGCTCTACTGCCGAAACTGCGGCGACCGCGTCGAGATCAACCACATCTGATCGATCCTGAACCGACGCGGGCGCATTGGGAGTCTCGTCCGCCCGGCCCGCATGCCAGTCGGCTTATACGGTCACGCTGTTCCTTGTCAGATGCCGGCCAGGTGCGCATTAGCGACGAATCGCCTGTTGTGAAGCGTGTCCGCACGCTCATGAGGGGACAGCGTAAGTCTCATTTGCCCGCCAATGCACCCGGTGGCAGCACTTGACAGGACCATGCCATCGATCCCGTCAAACGCTTACCAGGTGGGCGCAGGACGAGGAGTCGCCAGCTACGGCGGGCGCCGCGGGGGGTGTCAGCTTACGACTCTACGGTGAGCTGGTGCCCCCAAGGGGATTCGAACCCCTGATCTCCACCTTGAAAGGGTGGCGTCCTAGGCCTCTAGACGATGGGGGCGCCGATCTCGACCGGAGCTTCAATCGTAGCGGCCGACGCGACGAGGTGCGCGCGCGTCGAACAGGATCAGCCCAGGAAGAAGAGCAGGAGCAGGATCAGCAGGCCGGCGATCGCCACAGCGGCGACCAGGATCATGAGGCCGCCGCCGATGGCGATCAGTACCGCCTGGCCATGTTGCCGACGTCGCGCGGCCCGACTGCCCCAGATCCAGCCCTGGCTGTACAGGAACAGGCCGATGAGGGCGCCGAGCATGCCGGCAGCCAGCAGCGCGAGGACCGAAAGGTCGGAGTCGCGTCCCAGCAGGGCGAGGGCGGCGAGGGCGCTCGCGATGATCAGGCCAACGATTCCGATCACCACGTTGCGCAGCAGGGGATGCATCGGCGCGCAATTCTAGTCGGTCGTTGGTTCTGATCCCTCAAGTGTCGGACGCTCGGTATGCAACTTGCTTCAGGAGGCCGCACACCGAAAGCCAGTCCCGCAAAACACGAAGGAGGTGCCAGATGGCCGAGCGCCGCAGCACCGACCAGCCCGCCACCACCAACGAAGGAAACATGAGCGTCCGCGAAGCCGGGCGCAAGGGTGGCAGGACCACCCGGGCCCGCTACGGGGCTGAGTTCTTCCAGGAGATAGGCGCCAAGGGCGGCAAGGCCGTCAGTGAGCGTTACTCGAACGAGCACTTTCGCGAGATCGGTCGCAAGGGCGGCCGGCGGGTCGCCGAGCTCATCGCGCGTGCCAAGCGGCTCGAGCCCGATCAGGAGCGCGAGTAGCGCTCCTCCTTCCACGGGTCGGCCTCGTTGTGATACCCATTGCGCTCCCAGAAGCCCGGATGGTCCTCGGCCGTGAACTCGACGCCACGTAGCCATTTCGCGCTCTTCCAGAAGTACGGTCCCGGCACCACCGCTCGCAGGGGATAGCCGTGCTCGGCGCTGAGCGGCTCTCCGTCGTAATTCCAAGCCAGCAGCGCGTTCGGCCGCATGGCCGTGGCCAGGGGCACGTTCGCCGTGTAGCCGCCCTCGGAGTGAAAGATGACGAAGCGGGCGTCCGGTTTCGGGCGGGCGACCTCCGCGATGTGACTGAAGGCCACGCCCTCCCAACGCGTATCGAGCTTCGACCAGCGCGTCACGCAATGAATGTCGAGCGTCTTCTCGGTCAGCGGCAACGACCGGAATTCGGCCCACTTCAGGCTGAACGGCTCCACGACCTCGCCCCATACGCGGAAGTCCCACCCTGACAGGTCGCCGTAGTCGGGCACGCGGCCGAACTGGAGGACGGGGAATTTTTCGGTGAGCACCTGGCCAGGCGGCACGCGCTCGGCGAGCTCGGGTGGCACGTTGCGCCTCTGCCACGGGAAGACCATGGCGGCAGCGTGCGCGGTTCGCGGACGGAGGTCAAGCCCATCGGCCACCTAGACTCGACCATGCATGGCAGCATTCACCTCCAGCCCCTTCGCGGACCTCGCAGTCGCCGCCGACGCGGTCGGTGCCACGCGGAGCAAGAACGCGAAGCGTGACCTGCTCGCCGCCTACCTTCGCGACCTCCCGGCGGCCGATCTCGCTGCGGCGTGTGGCTTCTTCGCCGGTCGGCCTTTGGTTGATCCGGGTGCGAAGCTCGGCATGGGCTGGGTGCAGCAGGGCGCGGCACTGGCACGGGCCAGCGGTGCCGACGCGGAAACGGCGCGTGCCGCATACCTGCGGCACTCGGACTTCGGCGATGCGGCCGGGGAACTGTTGGGCGCGGTCGAGCGACCGGGCCCCGCCCTGACGGTTGCCGATGTTGCGGCCACGTTCGCGGCGATCGCGGCGGCAGCAGGCAGCGAGCGGCGCATCGGCATCCTCGAGAGCCTGTTCGGCAGGGCGACCTCGGATGAGGCGCGCTTCATCGGCAGAATCTCGTCGCGCGAGACGCGCATCGGTCTCCGCGAAGGGCTGCTCGAGGAGGCGATTGCGACGGCGTTCGACGCGGACCTGGCGTCGGTTCGGCGGGCCCACATGCTGACCGGCGAGATCGGCGAGGCGGCGCTGCTGGCGCGCGATGGCCGGCTGGCGGAGGCTGTCCTCCACGTGGGGCGACCGATCCGCTTCATGCTCGCCAGTCCGGTCGCCGATGCCGCCGAGGTCATGCGCCGCGTCGGTGACGAGGCGTGGATCGAGGACAAGTACGACGGCATCCGAGCTCAGCTGCACGTGCATGCCGATGGCACCCCCCGCCTCTTCAGCCGCGACCTCAACGATGTCACCCGCTCCTTCCCCGAGATCGCCGAGGCAGCCGCCGTCCTCGAGCCCGATGCACCACTGGTCATCGACGGCGAGCTCGTCCCTTGGCGGCAGGGATCGGTCCTGGACTTCGCGTCGCTCCAGACCCGGCTCGGTCGGGTGCGGCCATCGGCCCAGCTGCTGGCTGAGGTGCCCGTCGTGCTCGTCGCGTTCGATCTGCTTCATGCCGGCGGCGAGGATCTGCTCGAGACGGCGCTGCGCGAGCGTCGGCGGCGTTTGGAGGCGCTCGCCCTTCCGGACCGCAGCGGCCGGCGCCTGCTGCTATCCCACCTTGCGTCGGCCGCATCGGCTGACGAGGTCGACCGTCACTTCGACGATGCGCGGGAGCGGCACAACGAGGGCCTCATGATCAAGGACCCCGAATCCGCGTACAAGCCCGGGCGCCGCGGCCTTGGATGGCTGAAGCTCAAGAAAGCGCTCGCCACCCTCGACTGCGTGGTGGTCGGCGTCGAGTGGGGCCACGGCAAGCGTCGGGGAGTGCTCTCCGACTACACGTTTGCGGTCCGGGAGAGCAGCGATCCGGAGTCGCGGCTGCTGACCATCGGCAAGGCATACACCGGCTTGACCGATGCGGAGATCGCGGAGATGACCACGCACTTCCACGGGATCACGCTCCAGGACTTCGGACGCTATCGGACGGTGGTCCCGGAGGTCGTGGTCGAGATCGCGTTCGACCGGATCATGCGGTCGTCCCGGCATCGCTCGGGCTTCGCGATGCGCTTCCCGCGCATCGTCCGCATCCGCGACGACAAGACGCCGC
>JACDBZ010000272.1 GCA_013694645.1 Chloroflexota bacterium | reverse complement strand
CGCCGGCCAGCACCCGGTCCGCCGCGGTGAGCGCAATGTCCACCGCCGCGCGAGCAGCGCCCCACGTCCCGGCCACGATCGGCGTTGCCGTGTCGAAGCAGTAGGCGCCGAGGCGGAGATGACGCGGGGCCGGCAGCGCGTCGAGCGCCATCGGTCCGGCATAGCCGCGGAGCATGAAGGTGTCCGCCAGCAGCGGTCGTGAGGTGTCCCATCCGTCAGCGACCGCATCGGTCCAGACGTGCTCAACCATGTCGATCAGCTCAACCTCGTGCACCGCGGAGATCGGGTCAGGCCCATGGAGCTCCGGCGGCTCGAGCGCGTAATCGGCGCTGGTGAGGAGCGCGTCGCGGATGGCGATGGCGCGCTGGGGTGACTCATGGCACGGAATCTCCCGGCCGGACATGAGCTCGACCAGCCCGGCATGTGCCAGGTGATCGTCGGAGGCGATCAGCGGGGTGGGAGGGGCTTCGGTCACGGCTCATCCATCTGCTGCTGGGGAGGCGGAATGGCGGGACGATACGCGCCCGCAAGGATGAGCGTACCGGACCGAGCCTGGGTACCGCCGCCCTATCGTCAGCCCATTCTCGCGTCGGATCGTTGGCGGTCAGATGCGGCGTCCAACCCGTCAGACAGTCGCTGGGCGGGTACACGGGAGCGGGGATGGCGGGCTGAGCCGTTCAACCTGCCGGTTGCTAGTCATCCGATGCATATCTGACTGGCCAGCAGACGTTCTCACCGTCGCTCATCCGCCAGAAGAATGAACTGACGGCGTATCGCTCACCGCCCTCGTCCGCCACCAGCGAGGCAGAAATCCCTCATGGTGAACGAGTTCACGGGTCAGCCCGTATGCTCGGCAGACACACGACTCGGAGAGCCGATGACCGATCCCCATGGCGGCGCGCGACTCTGGCGGAGCCTGCGCGACGAGGTGGCGCGCGCCGTCGTCGGAGCCGAGGGCCCGCTGCGCCTCCTCACCGTGGTCCTGCTGGCCGAGGGCCACGCGTTGCTCGAGGATGTGCCCGGCGTCGGGAAGACGCTCGTGGCCCGGGCCTTCGCACGAGCGCTCGGTCTCGACTTCGGCCGCGTACAGGGGACACCGGACCTGCTGCCGTCAGATGTCACCGGCTCCAGCGTCCTGGCAGATGGTGCGTTCCGCTTCATTCCAGGGCCGATCTTCACGAACGTTCTGCTGGTCGACGAGATCAATCGCGCCACCCCCCGAACCCAGTCGGCCCTGCTCGAGGCGATGCAGGAGCGCCAGGTCAGCGTCGACGGCGAGACGCGACCCATTCCGGCACCCTTCCTGGTGCTGGCGACTCAGAACCCGGTCGAGCTCGAGGGCACGTTCGCGCTTCCCGAGGCTCAGCTCGATCGGTTCCTCGTCCGTGTCGTGCTCGGCTATCCGGATGAGGCAGATGAGCGAACCATCGCGCGCCGATACCGCGCCTCGGACGAGCCACTCGATACCGTGCGCTCGGTGCTGGATCCGGCGGCGCTGGCGGGGCTTCGCGATGCGACGCGCCAGGTGGCCGTCAGCGACGAGGTCGAGGCGTACCTGGTGCGCATCGTTCGCGCCACGCGCGACCATCCCGACCTTCAGCTCGGCGCCAGTCCGCGCGCCAGTGTTGCGCTCTATCGCGCAGCCCAGGCGCTGGCCCTCATCGAGGGCCGCGATTTCGTGCTCCCCGATGATGTGTCGGCCCTGGCCGACGCCGTACTGACGCATCGGCTGGTGGTCGATGTCGATCGCGAACTGCGCGGAGCCACGGCGGACGCCGTCATGCGCGAAGTGCTCGAGCAGGTGCCGGTCGGCGTGGGCGCCGGCCCGACACGATGAGGCACGGGCGATGAGCGGCTGGACCCTGATCGGCCTCTCGATGGTCATCGCCGGAGGTCTGTCGGGCGCTCCCGGGCTGCTCCTGATCGGCGGACTGACGCTGCTCTCGCGCTGGCTGACGACGCTCTGGTCGCGCTACGGGCTGGCGTCCATCGGCTACGAGCGACGAATCGCCACGAACCGGGCGGTATGGGGCGACCAGGTGGCGCTGCACGTGGAGGTCTGGAACCGCAAGCTCTTACCCGTCCCGCTGCTGACCGCCGACGACCACGTGACCGATACGCTCCGCATCACCGGAAGGACGCTCGTGGCCAGCGAGCGACCGGGCCAGAGCGTCCTCCAGAACTCGTGGTCATTGCTCTGGTACGAGCGAGTCATCCGGCACCTGGTCATCGACGCCCGACGGCGCGGCACCTTCACGTTCGGGCCGATCCGGCTCACCGTCAGCGACCTCTTCGAGCGCGGCACGAACAGCGAGGATCGCGAGCTTCCCGCCGAGCTCCTCGTCCGACCGCGGACCGTGCCGGTTCGCGCGCCGCACACCGCACAGGCGCCGCTCGGGACCGCACGATCGCGTGCCAGCCTGTTCACCGATCCTTCTCGGTCTGCGGGTGTCCGTCGCTACGAGCCCGGCGACCCGATGCGTCGCATCCACTGGCGCGCAACGGCCCGTCTCGGCGAACCGGTGAGCCGTCGCTACGAGCCGGTGCACGAGCGGCAGGTCCTGCTCGCCGTCGACCTCCAGACCGTGCCGGGACCCTACTGGCTGATGCTTTTCGACGACGACCAGGTGGAGGCACTCTGCGTCGCCGCGGCCTCCCTTGCGAGGCGCATGCTGCGCATCGATACCGCCTGCGGTCTGCTCCTCGGAGCGCAGCTCGCCGGAGGACGCCGCTGGGCGTACCTGGCGCCGTCTGCCGCGGCCAGCCAGCTCGGCCGCATCGAGGACATCCTGGCGCGCGTGCAGCCGATCCTGTCGCTTCCCTTCGAGCGGCTGCTGGGCGTGGTGCCGAAGCGACTCGCGCCCGGCGGCACCGTGCTCAGCCTGGGTGCGAGAGACCCCGAGCCGTATGCGGATCGTCTTCGACGGCTCTCCCGCACCGGGTACGCCGTGACGCATGTGACGTTCGGCCCCGACCGAGAGGCGCATCGGTCGCACATGGCCGCCCTGGGCATCCAGGCGCGCGTCGCCGAGCTCAGTCCGAACTGGAGGGAGGCCGATGCGCTCGTCCTGGCCGGCTGAGCGGATCGTCGGCTGGCTCCTGCCCGTCCTGGCCATCCTGGCCGAAGGAGCCTGGCTGACGGTCGTCTACGTGGCGGTCGAAACCGCCATCGACGGCCAGGCGCCGATCCTGGGCACGTTCGAGCTGGCCGCGGTGGCCGGACTGGCAGCCCTCGCCGTGCGACGCGGGATGCTGCGGCCCGATGACAACCCGGTCACCTTCTTCGGCGTGCTCATCGGGATCGGCGCGGTGGGCTGGCTGTGGGATGACGGCGCGCGGTCACTCGCTCTGGCGGGTGACCTTCCAGGCGCGATCGGCCTCCATCCCGGCGGCTGGCTGCTGCTGGTGGCCGCCATGCGCGGCGTCGGTCGCGGCGTCGAGATCGATGACCGCGCGCTGACGCGCCTGGTGCTTCTCGGCGTGCCGGGGCTCGGCCTCCCGTGGATCCTGGGTCAGCTGGCCGCGAGCGACCTGCGGCCGGTCTTCATCGAGCAGGCATTCGTGGCCAGCCTGACCTTCGTCTCGGCAGGGTTCATGGCCGCGGGACTGGCTCGCCTCCAGGAGATCGGCCGGGAGACCGGCGTCGACTGGCGCACGAACCGATCATGGCTGGGCACCGTGCTCGGCGTGCTCGCCATCGTCCTGGCGATCGGCGTGCCGGCAGCCTCGCTGCTCGGTCTGCCGGTGGACACGGTAACGCGCGGACTCATCGGCCCGGTGCTCAGCCTCCTGGGCTACCTCCTGCTGGCGGTCGCGTTCGTGGCGGCCATCCTGTCCGCTGCGCTGTACGAGGCGCTGAGCCGGCTCGGCTTCGCGCTCCCCGGCGCCCTGACGCCGCAGGAGCTGGGGCAACTGCCCGAGATGCGCGAGTACACGATCGAGCAGCTCCAGGGGCCGATCATGACGGTCGTCATCCTGTGGGCCGGCGTCGTTCTCCTCGCCGTGATCGTGCTCCGCACCTGGGTCCGCAGACGAGCGCACGGGCGACCACGAGGCGGGGGCGAGGAACGATCGTTCAGCATCCCGCAGGATGCCTTCCGCCTCGGGATGCCTCGACTGGGTGGAGTCGCGAGGCGCCGCCGGCGCGGAGCCCCGACGGATGCAGTGAGCGCCTACCTGGCGGCGTTGGATCACCTGGCGGAGCACGAGCCAGCGCGCGCACGCCGTGAACCGGAGTCGCCGCACGTTCATGCCGCACGAATCGGCGTCCCCGAGGTGGGCTCCCTCCAGGCCGACTACGCGCTGGCCCGCTACGGCGGTCGCCGCCTGACCGACGCCGAGAACCGGCGAGGGATCTCGCGATGGCGCCGCATCCGAGATGGCGCGCACCTAGACTGACACCGATGAAGATCGCCCATGTCCGGGAGCGAACCGCTCCCGCCGGTGCTCCGTGGCGTCTCGCGGCCGCCCTGGACGCCGGTGGGACCCGCTGGCTCGACCTCGAGGACGCTCGCCGCACGCTCGTAGCGGCCGATCCGGGCCGTGCCCACAACAGCGGCCTCTTCCGCCAACCGATCACGACGCTCGATGCTCACCTGGCGGCTGGCATGCGGGTGGATGCGCTGGCCGATCTGCTGGAGGCAGACGTGGAAGAGCACATGGACGCATCGGTCCTGCACTTCGGTCCGCCCATCCTGGCGCCCCCCAGCCTGCGCGATTTCTACGCCTTCGAGCGCCACGTCGGCACGATGTGGAAGCGACGCGACATGGAGATCCCCGATGCGTGGTATCGACTGCCGATCTTCTACTTCAGCAACGTCTCCGAGATCCGTGGACCCGGGGATCCGGTGCACGCGCCGCGTGGTTCGCAGGAGCTGGATTACGAGCTGGAGGTCGCCGCGCTGATCGACACGCCGGTGCGTGACCTTGACGCGGCACGCGGCGAGGAGGCGATCGGCGGCTACACGATTCTCAACGACTGGAGCGCCCGGGATCTCCAGCGCGACGAATCGACCGTCAGGCTGGGTCCGGCAAAGGGCAAGGACTTTGCCAGCTCCATCGGTCCCTGGCTGGTCACGCCGGACGAGCTGGCCGACGCCCGCAGGGAGAAGGGGTACGACCTGGCGATGACCGCCACCGTCAACGACACCGAGCTGTCGCGCGGCAGGTGGTCCTCCGCGCACTTCAGCTTCGGTGAGATGGTGGAGCGTGCCTCGGCCGACGTCCGGCTCCGCCCCGGCGACCTGCTCGGGTCCGGCACCGTTGGCACCGGGTGCCTGCTCGAGATACGCGACGAGATCCTGAAGCGCTACCTGGAGCCGGGTGACACGGTGACGCTGGAAATCGAGCGCCTGGGCGAGCTGACGGCACCCGTCGTGCAACGGCCAACCGCATGAGCGCAGCGGTCGAAGCCCTGCTTGCCCGCCTGACCGATGTCGAACGCCGGCTGGTCGAGCACGCGAATGCACCGATCCCGAGCGGCCTCGCCGAGCCAGATCCCGGCGCCGAGGAGCGCTGGGAGGCCGGACAGGTCTGGGCCCACCTCGCCGAATTCCCCGCCTATTGGCTGGCGCAGGCACAGCGCGTGATCGCGCTGCCGACCCATGAACCGGTGCCGTTCGGCCGGGTGAAGACCGATGTCGGACGCATCGAGGCGATCGAGCGCGATCGTCACACGGATCCGACCGCGCTCCTCGAACGCGTGCGCACGTCGCTGGCAGAGGTGAGCGACGCCGCGCGGACGTTTTCACCCGAGGCCTGGACGCGGCGCGGTGCTCACCCCACCCGCGGCGAGATGATCGTGGAACGAATTATCGAGCGATTCATCGTGGAGCATCTCGAGGAGCACGCCGACCAGCTCGACGCTCTCGTGCAAACCGCCTGAACTACGCGGCGGTGACCTGCGGCGGCACGCCGGCCGCCAATCAGTTGGCGCTGCGAGCGCCAGGCAAGCGATTCACCCGATCCTCGGTCGCTACGCCAAGCCAGGTGGCCATTCGACCGGGGAGCCGACGCCCATCGGTCGCGAGGCCAACCTGGTTGGCGCTCGACGCAGCGCCCAAGTCTCAGGACGTAGCGCGACTGCCCCATCGCTCAAGCTCACGCTCGAGGTTCAGGGGAAGCACCGTCGCCTCGTTGGCGTATTCGCCCCACGCATCTGACGGGACGCTCCACATGACCTCGAACTCGTTGCCGTCGGGGTCGCGTCCGTACAGCGACTTGGACACGCCGTGGTCGGATGCTCCCGTGAGCGCTCCCATCTCCTGGAGAGACTTCGACATCTCCGCGAGCCCCTCGATGGTATCGATCTCCCAGGCGAGGTGATACAGCCCCACCGAACCGCGCGTCGGCCGGGGCGCCTGTGCACCGACCTCGAAGAGGCCCAGGTCGTGGTGGTTCCCGCCGGACGGCGACCGCATGAAGACGGCGCGCATGCCACGCGGCCGGCTCAGCTCGGTGAAGCCGAAGGCGGACCCATAGAACTCGGCCGCCACATCGGCGTCACGGACGAACAGGACGGCGTGGTTGAGACGCGTGATCCCCATCGGTCAGCGCTCCAGCTTCCAGGCCGAGGTCCAGTCCCAGCCATTGGCTGCATTCAGGCCGATGTTGACGAACGCCATCCCCTCGCGGTGGCGAGCCGAGCTCAGTTTGGTGATGGCCAAATCATGGCATCCTTGTTTGCCCTTGTCAATACCGGTTGCGCGTGGGCATAATGCGTCCCATGGCAGCGATCCAGCCGTCCCGCAGACGTCCCCTCGTCGGAACCCGCATTCGGCGGCGCCGCGTGGAAGGCGGCCTGACGCTTGCCCGGGTCGCTGAGCGCACCGGGCTCAACGTCGGGTACCTGAGCCAGGTCGAGAACGACAAGGCATCGCCGTCACTCGAGACGCTTGCTTCCCTGGCCGAGGCGCTCGATGTGCCGATCGCCTGGTTCCTGCTCGACACGAGCGTCCCACCGAGGTTGCTGCGCGCACGCGACCGGCCGACACGACGGATGCCCGGGGGGGACGGGCTGAGCCAGGTCGATGGCGGCATCTCCCGAGACATCTCGATCTTCGAGGGATCCATGGCGCCTGGAAGCCGGACCGGCGTGCACGCGCATCCCGGCGATGAGCACCACGTCATCCTCTCGGGGCGGATGCGGATCACCCAGGGCGAGTCGGTCGTCGAAGCCGGTCCCGGTGATTACGTGCTGCTGGACGGCACGCTGCCGCACGACGCGGAGGTCATTGGCGACGAGCCCGCCCGGCTGCTGATCGTCTATCCACGGGGTGGCCACTCCGAGTTGACCCGCCGCGAGCCGTAGCCTCGGGCAGAGGATCAGCCTGGTCCTCCAGCGAACAACCTGCCTACTGCGCCGCGCTGTCGGGCGATAATGCACGCGATGTTCTACGTGCAGCGCGGCGAGGTGCCGCACAAGCGCCACACCCAGTTCCGTAAACGGGACGGTGGCCTGTACGCCGAAGAGCTGTTTGGCGTTGAGGGCTTCAGCGGCCGCGCCAGCCTCCTGTACCACCACACGCCGCCGACCCAGACCCACCAGATCGAGAAAGTTCGCGACGTCCGGATCGAGCAGAGCGAGGACGAGGCGTCGGGGCCGCATCGGCATCGGCTCGTCAATACGAAGGACCTGGAGCCGACGGGTGATGGCGTCACCGGTCGCGTTCCGCTCTTCTACAACTCGGACGTCACCTTCGGGGTGGTGCTCCCGTCGGAGCCGATGGAGCGTTTCTATCGCAATGGCGAAGCCGATGAGATGTACTTCGTCCATACCGGCACCGGAACGATGGAAACGAACTTCGGCCCGATCGACTACGGTCCCGGCGACTACCTGGTGATCCCGATCGGCACGACGTTCCGGCTCGTCCCCGGCAGCGACGATCAGCGCCTGCTGTGGGTCGAGAGCCCTTCGAGCATCGTGCCGCCCAAGCGCTACCGGAACGACTTCGGCCAGCTGCTCGAGCACTCACCGTACTGCGAGCGGGACATTCGACCGCCGGCCGAGATGGCACCGATCCTCACCGACGGCGACTTCGTCATCGAGGTCAAGACTCGAGGCCGGGTGACGGCCTACCACTACCGGCATCATCCGTTCGACCTGGTCGGCTGGGACGGGCACCTGTGGCCGTTCGCCTTCAACATCGGCGATTTCGAGCCGATCACCGGGCGCGTGCACCAGCCTCCGCCGGTGCATCTCACCTTCCAGCCGCGCAACTATGTCATCTGCAGCTTCGTCCCGCGCAAGTTCGACTATCACCCGCTGGCGATTCCGGCGCCCTACAACCACAGCAACATCAACTCCGACGAGGTCATCTACTACGTCGCCGGCAACTTCATGTCGCGCCGGGGAGTGGACATCTCATCGTTCACCATCCATCCCGCCGGGATCCCGCATGGGCCACACCCTGGGTCTGTGGAGGCCAGTATCGGCAAGGAGGCGACGGAGGAGCTGGCGGTCATGATCGACACCTTCCACCCGCTGCACCTGACGCGCCAGGCGTTCGAGCTGGAGGACGATCGCTACCCGTATTCGTGGATGCCCCCCACCGATGGCGATGAGCACGCACGAGAGCTCTCCGAGCGCGGTCCGGAGGCATTCCCCGACTGAGTGCCCGTATGGCCCGCCCACTTCTCGCTGGGTGAGTCGTATCACGGCACTCGGGGCGATTCGAATGCGACACATCGGTAGTTCTCAGCCGGTGAGCAGTAACTCGGCTCGCCGACGCTGAACCGGTGACGCCGACTCTGAACCGGTGATAAATCTCGCGTGGCGAGCAGTAGCCTCGAGGTCATGAGCGTCACGACGGGCACTCCGTGATAACGCTCATCTGGCGACTGATGGTCCGCAGTGGCTGGCGAAGACTGCACCTCCACTGGGTTGTCATTCACTCTGGAGCGATGAGCCCGTGAGGGGTAGCATCGGTCCTGCAGGAGGATCCGACATGACCGACCCGACCGCCGTCCCGATCAACGTATTTCAGAACGACCGCGAGCTGATGGTGGTGGCGCCGATGCCGGGCGTCGGCCCCGAGGACATCAGCATCGACGTGACCGATGACGGTCATCTCACGCTACGCGCAGCGATGCACGGCGAAGGTCAGGAGCGGATCGAGTACCTGACGCGCGAGTGGAGCTACGGGCCGTACGAGCGCACGGTCGAGCTGCCATGCCCCGTCGATGCATTGCGCGCGAATGTGAGCTATGGCAATGGCGTGCTGTCGGTCACGCTGCCCAAGATCGAAACGATGAACGCCGGCCGCATCCTCGTGCAGCGCACCGGACACGCACGGGGAGTGGTGATCGGTCACAGCGGCAATCGCGGCGGCGCTGTCGACGACCTGACGCCGGACGATGGCAGCAGCGCGACGACCGTGGCGTGATCCTCTACTTCCTTCGCCACGGGAAGGCCGGGTCGCCACAGCCGCGCGACGACGACGCACGGGAGCTGACACCGAAGGGGGTTGCAGCGCTGCGGGCGGCCGCGCCGCTCTGGCATCGGCTCAATCTGCGCCCGGACCTCGTCCTCAGCTCACCGCTTCCCCGCGCCCTTCAGACCGCGGAGCTGTTCTGCGAGGCAATCGGCGGCGAGGCGACCACCGACGATCGCCTCCGGCCGGGCGCCTCATGGGGTGATCTCGCGCGTGCCATGACATCACATTCGGAAGCTCGCCGCGTGATGTTCGTCGGCCACGAGCCGGATCTCTCAAGCGCGATCGTCGAGCTGACCGGCGCCGCGTCGGTCCGCATGCGCAAGGGTGGCCTTGCGTGCGTTGAGTTCTACGGCGTGCCCGAGCCCGGCGGTGGCGAGATCGCGTGGCTCCTCGACCCGGATCTCTACACCGATGACGACAAGGAGACTGACCGAGTCCTGTAGGCTCTCTGCGTGGCAGACCTTCAGCTCCACACCCTCCTGCTGTGCGACTACGCGCTCACCGCGCAGGACGGCAAGATCAGCGCGATCGGCGTCTTCAGCCAGATCAACGTCGCGCGCCTGCCGGCCACCCACGGCCGGTGCTTCATCGTGGCCATCCTCGAGGCGGCGCCGGGTGCCCATGAGCTGACCTTCCAGATGATCAGCCCCACGGGCAAGCCGACCCTCCAGCAGGCCCCGCGGCTGCGGATCGACGTTCCTCCCAATGCAACGAGCGCGAACATCGTCGCGGACCTCAAGGGGATGCGGATCGCGGAGATCGGGCGCCATCGGATCGAGGTCCGCGCCGGCGATCAGCTGCTGGGCAGCAGCCCGTTCCTGGTCAACCTGATCCTGCGGCAGACACCCGGCAACGCCTGACCTCACTCGAGCGCGTATCGGGACTTCCAGCTGGCCGGAATCGGCAGCCGCAGGC
>JACDBZ010000228.1 GCA_013694645.1 Chloroflexota bacterium | reverse complement strand
TATTCGACCTCGCCCATCTGGTCGAGGTGGATGAAGGGGTCCAGATCCCCCAGATCGACGCCGGCGAACGCCCGACGCACCGGGAATCCGTCGCCCTCGAAGCCACGGGGCGCGGTGGTGACGCCTCGGACGGCGCGCTGGCGGACATTGGTGGGATCCGGAGCTGAGATGCGCGGCAGGATGGTGATGTCGTCGACGGTGATGGCTGGCATGGCGTAATCATACACCGTCTAGTTGCGTATGCAACTACCTGCTCGCACGTCCCCAATAGAACGGGCCTGCACCAGTGACCGATGCGTCCCATCCCAGGTCGGCCAATCTGCTGGCAAGGTCGTCGGGACGCCACAGCACCTTGACTGCCCTATGCTGGCTGCCATCGACGAGGGTGCGGTGGACCACCCCGGCCGGACGGTCGGCCCAATCCTCGTTCCAGGCGCCATGGTCCCGCTCATCGACGAAGAAGGCCCGGCCTCCGGGCCGCAAGCAGCGGGCCACGAGGCTCCAGAACGCGTCGAAGTGACCGGGTGGAACGTGTGAGAGGAAGAAGCCGAAAAAGACGACGTCATAGTCTTGTGGCGGCTTCCACGCGAAGAGGTCTGCAACCAGATAGCGGACAGTCGGGTCAGCCACCTTCGCTCGATTGATCTCGAGCATCTCCGGTGAGGCGTCCACCGCGGTGACCGTGGTGGCGTGCTCGGCGAGGATCCGGGTCCACTGGCCGGTGCCGGCGGCGAGTTCCAGGACGTCGCCGACCGGCTCGAATGCGCGGAGGGCAGCGCGTGTGGCGTCGCCATGCGGCGCAAATAGATCGCCGGCCGGCGTCGTCGTCGTGTCGTACTCGGCGGCGCGGGCCTGGTAATAGCGAACCTGCTCGTCGAGCAAGCGCCGCTCGTCGTGGACCATCAGCCCCTCTCCGAGGGCACTCCGAGGGTGACGGCGGCGGCCACGGTTGCCGTGGCCAGGGCCAGGGCCTGGCCGGCTGAGAGACCCGCGTCGCCGGCGAAGACCTCGGTGGCAGCACTCGGGATGGCGCCCAGGATGACCGGGACCAGCGTCCAGCCCAGCACGAGCACGGTCGGTGCGGTGGCACCGGGGAGGCGCAGCATCCGGGTGGCGACCGCCGTCAGGACGCCGAGGAATGCCGCCAAGAGCAGGACCAGGATCAGCGCAGGCTGATCGCGCGCACCCGAGGCGTCGACCAGGCTCACGGTGGCCTGGTACCCGATCGCCACCGCCACCGCCAGCAGTGCTCCGAGAGTGACGGAGCGAACGCCGGTCACGAACGCGGATCCTGCGAGAGTCTCTCGGCCAGGCCGCGCGCGATGCGGTACGACTTGCCGGCACCCATCACCAGCACGGCATCACCGGACCCGAGATGGTCGGCAACGTACTCGGTCGTCGCGTCCACATCTCCCGTCGCGATTGCTGGCACTGCCGAGTTCCGTTCGATCGCGTCGGCCAGCGCTTCGGCGCTCGTCGATGCCATGGCCTCCGGCGTGTCGCGTGACGGAAAGATGTCGGCGATGACCACTTCGCTGGCATCGGTGAACGCAGTGGCAAAGCCGTCCATGAGCAGCGCCGTGCGCGAGTACATGTGCGGCTCGAAGACCGCCCACAGGCGCCGATCCGGCCCGACCTTCTGGCGCGCGGCGGCAAGGGCGGCCCGCACCTCGGTCGGATGGTGGCCGTAGTCGTCGTAGATCGTCACGGTCTCAGTATCGGCGATCAGCTCCATGCGGCGCCCGGCCCCGGGAAACGTGCGGAGGCCTTCGGCCAGCAGCTCGAGGTCGGCACCCAGGGTGCGAGCCATGATCAGTGCCGCCGTGGCGTTCATCACGTTGTGCTCCCCGGCCAGGGACATCTCGAAGGGGTGATCAAAGAGCGTGAAGGTGGTCGCATCGCGTCCCGGCACGACCTCGGTGGCCATGATCTCGCCGCCCGGACCGTAGGGCAGGATGCGGCCCTGCCACCCGCGAAGACGCCCGACGAGCTCGTTCGCGCCGGCATCCGTGGCGGCGATCACCAGCAGGCGGCCATTCAACGCCGGATCGGTGCCCATGCCATGCACGAAGCGCTCGAACGAGTTCATCACCGCGGTGGCATCCGCGAAATAGTCCGGATGGTCCATCTCGACGTTGGTGACGATCACTCCGGCAGGGCGATAGTTGAGATAGTTGTCGCCGAACTCATCAGCTTCCACCAGGAACGGCGCTCCCCCACCGGGCCGGACCGATGCTCCCCATTCGCCGATGAAGGCGCCGACCTCGACCGTCGGATCGAGTCCAGCGACGATCAGCAGATGGCCGAGCAGGGCGGTGGTGGTGGACTTGCCATGGGTCCCGGTGACCCCGAGGCCGATGCGCCCGGGCGCCGTCTGCAACTCGCCGAGGAGCGCCTGCCAGGTCACGACCGGGATGCCACGGACCTCGGCGGCGGCGAGCTCTGCGTGATCCGGGACCGTGCGCAGCGCCGGTGAGATCGCGATGCGGTCGATACCCTCGAGGTGCTCCGGATCATGGTCGCTCGCGTACGCGATGCCGGCTACGTCGAGTGGCGCCGTGTACGGGGACGGCGCGTCGATGTCGCATCCGTCCACGATCACCCCGGCGTGATGGAGCAGGAGCGCAGTGCCGGCCGCTCCCGACCCGGCGATACCGATGACGTGGATTCGCTCGCCGCGCTCGACCACTCCCCTATTCCCCGGACGCCAGGCGCGTTGCCAGATCGAGCGCCGCCAGCGCCGATGCTCGCTTGTTGCCCGATCGGTCGTGCGGCCAGGTATGGCGCTCCACGACCGCCTTCCCGTCGCGGAGCGCGGCCGCGACGTAGGTCAGCCCGACCGGTTTCTCGGCCGATCCTCCGTCCGGCCCGGCGATTCCGGTCACGGCGACGGCAAGGCGAGCAGCCGGGAATTTGGCCAGGGCGCCGAGGGTCATCGCCTCGGCCACCTCGGCCGAAACGGCACCGATACCTCCGATGAGATCCCGGGGCACGCCAAGGAGGTCCTCCTTGACGGCATCCGAGTAGCTCACGACCCCGCCAAGGTAGTGGTCGCTCGATCGTGGGACCTGTGTGATCACGTGCCCGATGAGGCCGCCGGTGCACGATTCGGCGCTGGCCATCTGCCAGCTCCGCTTCAGCAGCGCGCGCCCCAGCCGCCGCGCGGCGGCCTCAAGCTCACGGTCGCTTGGCGCGCGGTTCTGGATCACACCGTAACCCGATGAATCGCCAGTTCCCACGCGAGGGGTCTTATGCTGCCGGCGACGCCCTCAGGGGACGAAGCGACACGATGCCTCCCATGCGGTGGGAAGTATCGTACGGTCGGTGGCATTTCGCCGTCATTGTCCCCGGGCCATGAGAGATACGCCCAATCGAGGAGCCGCACGGGTGGGGTGGGCCTCATCGGGTTGTCAGCGGTAGTTCGTGAACTGGAGGTCGACCGGATAGTCGAGACCCTTCAGGTCGGCGATGATCGCCTGCAGCTCGTCCCTCGACTTCGCCGACACGCGCACGACGTCGCCCTGGATCGTTGGTTTTGTCTTCGGGAACTTCTCGCGGATGCGCTTCGACAGCTCCTTCGCCTGCTCGCTCGTCAGACCCCGCTTGAGCTTGATCTCCTGCCGTACCGTCGAACCGCCAGCCGGGTCGATCCTGCCCCATTCGAAGATCTTCAGGCTCAGCCCGCGTCGCACCGCCTTCGACTCGAGCAGATCCCGGGCCGCGGCGGCGCGGAATTCGTCGTCGGCGGTGAGCACCAGCGAGTCCTTGGTCAGCTCGTACGCGACTTTGCTGCCCTTGAAGTCGTAACGGGTTGCAATCTCGCGACGGGCCTGGTCGAGCGCGTTGACCAGCTCTTGCTGATCGAAATCGCTCACCACGTCGAACGATGAATCTGCTGCCATGACACCCCTACTGTTGTTTCAGCCGCCTGATCTGGTGACGCTCCACTCGATGACCGCGCCATTACTCCCCATCGGTCCGAGGTTGATCCCGTTGATGGACAGGCGTACCGCGCCAGCGTTGCCGGCCCGAATCCGGATCGTTTGCTCTGCCGCGAGTTCGACACGCTCACCATCGTCGCTTATTCCACCCGAGACACCGTCGATCGGCGTCCCGTCCTCCTCGATCTCGAGATACGAGTCGCCACCGTCGAGACGAAGCATACCGGTGAGGCCTTCCGCGGGCCGGACGGTCACGCGCCGAGTGATGGGAGCAGCGTCGGACGGAGTTACCACCACGTCCCAGGTGCCGGGTGCCAGTGAGAGGCTTGCGGCATAGGCGCCGGCAGCGTCGACGGCCAGGGTCAGCGGCTCAGGAGAGGATGGCTCGGCAGGGTTGAGCTCGACCGCAGCACCGCTTGCATCCTGTACGGTGAAGCTCGGTGTCTGCGACTCGACAAGAACGGCGTGTAACGTGAGCTGGTCCGTCGGCGCCGCAGATCCGGACACGGGCACGGGCCCGGTGATGGTCGCGTCTGCCGTCGGCTGATCGAGCGTCGCCGTGACACCGACACTCGGAGACGGGCTCGCCGCAACCTCGCTCAGGACGTTGACACGTCGCACGACCTCCTCGGAATCGCGGTCTGTCACGGGATCGCGCGCGCGGAAATGGATCTCGTTCGACCCGGGCAGGAGGCCCACGGTCATCTCGAAGGTTCCCGTCTCGTCGGCGGTGACGCTCGGATTCTCCGGAAGGCCGCTCACCGTGATCGTGGCGTTCGGGGCGGTGATTCCGCGGATCGTGATCGTCTGGTCGGGATGCATCGATACGTCACCGACAGGCTGGATGATCTGCAGCTCGGGCGTGCGTGCGAAATTCACGAACTGGTACCCGATCCATGCGACGAGCGCTCCGACCAGGATCGTCAGGATCGCGGCAGCGACCGCGCCGGGGGTGACGACGAACGTTCGTCGACGACGAACCGACATCGGCCGGGGCGGCGTGGGAGCGACCGGACGCTCGCGGGCGGCGGTCGACGTCTCGAGCCGATAAAGGTCGATGAGGTACTCCGGATCGAGCCCGAGATACGATCCGTAGTTGCGAAGGAAGCCCTTCGTGTAGACCGCGCCGGGCAGCTCGCGGTACTCGCCGCGCTCGAGCGCCGAAAGATATCGTTCGCGGATCTTCGTGTCCCGTTCCACCCGCGCCAGGTCGACGCTCCTGGCCTCGCGGGCAGTGCGGAGCACTTCACCAAGCTTGTGGACCTGGTCGGTCACGGCTCGTCGTCCTCGGCGGGGTCCATGTCGCCACCCCAGCCGTCGGACGTGACGAGCACCTCGCGGAAACGGCTGCCGTCGGCGGGCCCGACGACGTCGCGGTCCTCCATCTGATCCAGAATTCGGGCGGCGCGTGCGTAGCCGATGCGGAGACGTCGCTGGAGCAGCGACGCGGAGGCCTTGTCCGAGCGCCGCACGATGTCAACCGCCTGGCTGTAGAGCGCATCGGCGTCATCGTCAGCGTCTTCCTCGCCCGGCCGGCCCCCCGGCTTGCCGTCGCGTCGCGGCGCCGTGATCTCGGGTCGGTATTGCGGTCCGCCCTGGGCGCGCCAGTGTCGCGCGACCGATTCGATCTCGGGGTCGGTGACGAGCACCCCCTGGAGCCGGACAGCCCGCGGCGCGTCGATCGGCTGGTAGAGCATGTCGCCCCGCCCGAGCAGATCCTCCGCTCCGATCGTGTCCAGGATCGTGCGACTGTCGATGCCGGAGGTCATGGCGAACGCGATCCGGCTCGGAATATTGGCCTTGATCAATCCGGTGATGACCTGGACTGATGGGCGCTGGGTGGCCACGATCAGGTGAATGCCGGTCGCTCGAGCGAGCTGAGCGATACGAGTGATGGTCGCCTCGACCTCGTAGGCGGAGACCATCATCAGATCGGCCAGCTCATCGATCACGATGACGATGTAGGGCATGCGTGGCTCGCCAGCGCGCAACGCCTCGTTGTACCCCGCGATGTTGCGCACGCCGCGGGCGGCAAATTCTCCGTAGCGGCTCTCCATGGTGCCCACCGTCCATTTGAGCGCATTGACGGCCTTGTCCGGCTCCACGATGACCTCGCACAGGAGGTGCGGGATGCCCTTGTACTGCGCCAGCTCCACGCGCTTGGGGTCGA
>JACDBZ010000203.1 GCA_013694645.1 Chloroflexota bacterium | reverse complement strand
GTGGTGCGGACGGCATCACCGCGCTGCGCACCGTGAGCCTGCCGCTGCTGTGGCCCGTCATCGCGGCCGCCGGGGGACTCATCTTCGCAATGACGATGAACGCGTTCGGAACGCCCGCGGTGCTCGGGCGCCCGGCCGGATTTGCCACGATGACGACCCGCATCTACGGCGACCTCGCCTTCTCGTCCAGCGACGCCGCGTTCGAGCGTGTGCTCGGGCTGTCCCTGCTGCTGGTGGCCGTCGTGCTCCTGGCACTGGCATTCAGCGACAGACTTGGTCCACGAATCGCCACGCGTGGAACAATCGCAGGGCCGGGCGGACAGGCTCGACCCGCCGGCCGGCTGCCGCTGGCGATGGCCTGGACCTTTGTCATCCTCTCCGTCGTCGTGCCGCTCGGGGCGCTGCTCCTCACCGCGCTGACGCGCGCTGTCGGGCTGCCGCCACTGCCGGAGCACCTGACGCTCGCGAACTTTGGCCGGGCGGTGGATAGCCGGACCCTGCCCGCCCTGCTCAACAGCCTGCTGCTCGCCGGACTTGCGGCGCTGGCGTGCGTGGCGCTCGGCGCTGCGGCCGCGATCGCTCCGGGCGGGCAAGGGCGGCAATGGTGGTCACGGGTCGTCACCATCGGCTTCGCAATCCCCGGATCAGTTCTGGCGGTGGGCGTGCTGCTCGCCTTCGGACGATCGCTGCGCGATACCCTGCTCATCATCCTGCTCGCCTACGTCGCGAAGCTGTGGGCGCTCGCCGAGCGGCCGATCGCCGGTGCCATCGGCCGGGTCCCCGTCGACCTGTCACATGCAGCCAGGGTCCATGGCGCCGACGCGCCAACGATGTTGCGGACCGTCATCATCCCGATCCTGGCGCCCACGCTTGCCGCGGCCGGCCTGCTCGTCTTCGTCTTTGCTCTCCACGAGGTGACGATCTCGATCCTGCTCTACGGGCCGAACAGCGCGACACTGGCGGTCGCGATCCTGAACCTTCAGCAGCTCGGCGACCCGACGGTCACGACAGCGCTGGCGGTCGTGCTGACCCTGTTCGTGCTGGTCTGCGCCGTCCCGCTCGTCGCCCTGCGTCGTTCCTGGTCGCAGAACATCCTCGGATGACGCCGGCGCTCGAAACCCGTGCGCTGCGCTTGGCATACGGCGCCACCGAAGTGCTGCATGCGGTCGATCTCACGGTGCAGGCCGGCGAGAGCGTGGCGCTGCTCGGTCCGTCAGGTTCGGGCAAGACGAGCCTCCTCTATGCGGTGGCAGGCTTTCTGGCGCCGTCCGGCGGCGAGATCCTGCTGGATGGACGCACCGTCTCCACGACGCGCACGCAGGAGCCCCCTGAGCGCCGGGGCGTGGCGATGGTGTTCCAGCATTACGCCCTCTGGCCACACCTGACGGCGGTGGAGACCGTCGCCTATCCGATGCGGCGGCGCGGCATGTCACGCGTCGAGGCCCACGCAGCGTCCCTCGCCATGCTGGAGCGCCTGGGTCTGGCCGGTCTCGCGGATCGGACTCCGGCACGGCTCTCGGGTGGCGAGCTGCAGCGTGTCGGTCTCGCGCGAGCCATCGCGCGAGATCCCGGGCTCTTCCTGTTCGACGAGCCGACCGCCCACCTCGACACGCCGCTGCGGGCGGCTCTCCAGGAGGAGCTGGCGGACCGACGCGCGAGGTCGGGCACGGCCGCATTGATGGCGACGCACGACGTGTCCGAAGCGTTGGCCTTCGCGGACCGCGTGGTCCTGCTGCGGGAGGGTCACCTGGTCCAGGTCGGCACGCCGATCGAGGTCTACGAGCAACCGATCGATCTGTGGGCGGCGCGGCTCACAGGCGCGGCATCCGTTCTCGATGTGGCGCTGGTCGAGGCGGGTTCGGCCGACCGGATGGCGCGCATCCGCATCGGGGACCTCGTGATCCCGGTGAAGGGGATCGTCGCCGATGGAACCGCCGCCGGCGATGTCCGCGTGCTGGTTCGGCCGGACTGGGCCACGCTCGGCGGTGGGCTGACGGCCACGGTCGCCCGGATCTGGTTTCGTGGTCCGCACACCGATTATCAGCTCGCCACCGCCAGCGGTGACGTGGAGATCCGTGAGCCCGGCCCGCCGCGCGTTGCGATGGGAGCGACGGTCGGATGGCAGCTTGATCGCGCCTGGCTGCTCGACGCCCGGATGGCCTGAGCACTCGCTCGATCGAACCGCCCCGGTTCAGTCTGCCGATCACGCGTTCGAGCGGGAGTGCTCGAATCCTCATGACCTGAGCGCCGCATCCAGCACATGCCCCGGGATCGCAGCATCCAGGTAGGTGGAGGTCCCGGCAGTCTGGAGCTCGCGCGCGGCGGTGGCCAGCGCCCCATACGCCGCCCGGGCGAGGCCACCGCCGGTGGACACCCGCCGAACCCCCAGCGCCGTGAGTTCGGAGACCGGCGGACCACGCCGCATGGCGAGGACGTTCAGCGGTGCCTCCACCCGCTCGACCAGGCGCCTGATCTGCTCTCCATCGACAAGCCCGGGCGCATACAGCACCTCGGCACCGGCGTCCCGATACGCGCGCAGGCGGGTGATCGTGTCATCGAGATCGTCGAGGTCGTAGAGGTGGTTCTCGGCGCGTGCGGTGAGGACCATGCCGTGCTTCCGGGCGGCGTCGGCGGCCGCGGCGACGCGCTCAACGGCGACCTCGAGTGGGTCAATCGCGCCAGCCCGCGGGTCGTAATCCTCGATCGAGCAGCCCGCGGCGCCCGTGCCGGCGATGAGCTCCACGGTGCGTCCCACGCCGGCCGGGTCATTGGCGAAGCATCGCTCGGCATCGACGTTGAGCGGGATGTCGAGCGCCGCGACGAGCCCTTCGACATGGACGAGCAGCTCCTCGAGAGCGACGCTCTGGTCGGGCCGCCCGAGCGCTGCCGCGTGACCCGAGCTGGTCGTCGCGATTGCCGGGAACCCGAGGGATGCGAGCAGCCTGGCGGAGCCGATATCCCAGGCATTCGGCATGAGAAAGAGGCCACCTGCGTGCATGTCTCGAAAGCGCCCCCGGAGTTCGATCCAGGCGTGCGGGGTGGTCGGCAGCTGGGGCATCTCGCCCTCAGCATAGCGAGCGCGACAGTCAGCGCTGGATGGCCTGCGTGCGACGCTCCATCAGGCGCCAGATCATCGGCGTGAAGATCAGCTGCATGGCGAGGTCCATCTTGCCGCCGGGGCAGACGAGGGTGTTCGCGCGCGACATGAACGATCCGGCGAGCATCTGGAGCAGGTAGGCGAAGTCGATCCCGCGTGGATCGCGGAAACGGACGACGAGGAAGCTCTCGTCGAGGGTCGGGATGAAGCGCGCGATGAACGGGTTGGAGGTGTCGACCACCGGGACGCGCTGGAAGTTGATGTGTGTCTTGGTGAACTGCGGAACGATGAAGTTCAGATAGTCGGGCATCCGCCGCAGGATGGTATCGGTGACCGATTCGGTCGAGTGGGCCCGAACGGTCTTGTCGCGGTGCAGCTTCTGGATCCACTCGAGGTTGATGACCGGGACGACGCCGATCAGGAGGTCGACGTGCCGCGCGATGTCGATGCCATCGGTCACCACCGCTCCGTGCAGCCCCTCATAGAACAGGAGCTCAGAGTCGGGTGGCACGTCCCCCCAGTCCGTGAAGGTTCCCGCCGCCTGCCCGCCCTCGTCAGTGTGCACGTAGCGGCGCATGCGTCCACCCGCATCCTCGCCGTAATCGCGGAACAGCTGCTCGAGCTCGGCGAACAGGTTCGCATCCGAGCCGAAGTGGCTGAAATCACGGTTCCCGCTCGCGGATTCCTCGACCATCCTGGTGGCCATCTCGGCCCGGTCGTAGCGGTGGAACGCGTCGCCCTCCACGAAGACCGCCTTCACTCGCTCTCGGCGGAAGATCTGTTCGAACGTCTTCGAAACCGATGTGGTCCCGGCCCCGGACGAGCCGGTGATCGCGATGATCGGATGCCTGGCCGACACGTGCGTCCTCCTATGCCGAATCGCGGAACAGCCCGCGTGAGCCGAAGAGCGGCGCGTCGTACACGCGCTCGTTGTGGTCGCGGTGGTATTCCTCGATACGCTCGACTTCCGCACGCGAGCCGAAGATGAACCCGGTCCGCTGATGAATGCTCGTGGGCTCGAGATCCAGGATCGGCCCATAGCCGGTGCTTGCCCGCCCCCCGGCCTGCTCGATCAGGAAGCCGATGGGACTCGCCTCGTACAGCAGACGCAGCTTGCCGCGGCG
>JACDBZ010000156.1 GCA_013694645.1 Chloroflexota bacterium | reverse complement strand
CAAGCGCTACAAGAAGGCGGAGCGCAACGCGATCGACGGCATCTCGTTCGACGTGAAGGCCGGCGAGTTCTTCGCACTGCTCGGCCCGAACGGCGCAGGCAAGACCACGACGATCTCCATCCTCACGACGACGATCGCCCCGACCTCCGGCATAGCCACGATCGACGGCCTGGACATCGTTCGGGAGGCGAGCGCGGTCCGGCGCAAGGTGGGGATCATCTTTCAGCGGCCCAGCCTCGACAGGAACCTGACCGGCGAGGAGAACGTGCGATTCCACGCCGTCCTGTACGGCGTCGCTCCGTACGCCCCGAGCTATCGGCTCATGCCCGAGTCCTATCGGCGCGAGGTGGCCGAGCTTGCTGCCATCGTCGGCATCGGCGAAGAGATCTTCGCGCCGATCAGGACCTATTCCGGCGGGATGAGTCGCAAGCTCGAGATCGTGCGCAGCCTCATCCATCGGCCGAAGGTGCTCTTCCTTGACGAGCCGACCTCGGGACTCGACTCGCCGAGCCGTCGCGGACTGTGGAGCTACCTCGAGCGGGTTCGGCGCGAGAGCAACACGACGGTCCTGCTGACGACACACTACCTGGAGGAGGCGGAGCAGGCGGATCGGATCTGCATTATCGACCGGGGGCAGGTCGTCTCGTACGGGACGCCGGCGGAGATCAAGGCCGATCTGGTGGAGGAGTACGTCATCGTCGACACCAACGACCGGATCGGGCTGCGCAGCGAGCTCGAGCGACTCGGACTGCCGCACTCCGGAGCGGGGCCGATCCGGGTCGAGCTCGACGGCCGCAGCACGCACGCGGTGCTGAAGTCCATCGAGACGCCGCTCAGCCTGGTCCAGACACACGCCCCGAGCCTCGAAGATGCGTATCTCGAGATCGTCGGGCGATCCCCGGAGGAGGCGGGCGCCGATGCATGAGCTCTCGGCCGTGCTGGCCATCGCACACCGCGACCTCGTCAAGCTGCTGCGCGACCGGACCCGGCTGGTCGCCGACCTCGCCTTCCCGATGATCATCATCGGCGTCCTGGGCGTCAGCCTCCAGGCTGGCTTCGGCGACGTCGCCGACTTCGACTTCCTGACCTTCGTCTTCACCGGCGTACTGGCGCAGACCCTATGGCAGTCCTCGGCGCTGGGGGTGATCAGCCTCATCGAGGACCGCGAGAACGACTTCAGCCAGGAGATCTTCGTCTCCCCCATCTCGCGCTACTCGATCGTGCTCGGCAAAGTCCTCGGCGAGTCGCTCGTCGCGCTGCCGCAGGGTGTCGCCATCATCGCCTTCGGGTTCCTCCTCGGCATCCCGCTCTCGCTTGCCGTGCTCGCAGCGCTCGTGCCGGTGCTGCTGATCGTGACCCTCTTCGGTGGAGCGTTCGGCGTGCTGGTCCTCTCGCGCCTGCCGAACCGGCGGGCGGCCACGCAGATCTTCCCGTTCGTGATGCTGCCGCAGTTCTTCCTGGCAGGCGTCTTCAACCCGATCTCGGGCCTTCCGCCGGTCCTCGACATCGCATCTCGCCTGGCGCCGATGCGATACGCCGTCGACTTCCTGCGGAACGTGTACTACTCGATCCACGCCGAGCGCGTCGAGGTGCCCATCGCGTCGACTGGGACGAACCTGGCGATCATCGGGGCGTTGTTCGTGGCGTTCATCGCGGTCGGCACGACGCTCTTCGTGCGCGCCGAGCAGAATCGATAGTTAGCTCACCGCGACCTCTCCGAGCGCCGCATCCCGGTCCCGCGCGGAGCGCGAGGCTGCCGCGCATCCTGGTCCGGCCCGACCTTGTTCCTGCCGGAAGGGCCTTCCCTACATCGGGCTCATGAGCTGGAAGTAGTTGTCGTCGGGATCGGAGAAGGTGGCGATCAGTCCATCCGGCCCGCCGCCCGGATTGTACGGCTCGCGGACGACCGTGGCACCGGCGGCTCTGAGCCGATCAAACTCGCCTTGGACATCGGCGGTCTCGATGTTCCAGATCAGCCTGCCCGGGTGTGCGTTCTTCCCTGAGACCTCGTCGTGTGGCCCGACGGTGATCCAGCCGGTGCCGATCTGCCATCCGCTGTAGCCGCCCTCTTCCATGGTGGGCTTGCCGAAGATGGTGGCGTAGTAGTCCGCCAGGCGCTGTGGATCCTCCGACCCGATCAAGAGGCTGTTGAAATTCACGCTGTCTCCTTTCCGAGGCTCATTGGCTCAGTGTCGGTGATATGACGCCCGGGAACGGCGAATCTCATCGGTGGCCGCGTACGAAATATCGGACAAAGCCGGCCCGGGCCCTCGGCCGCGCCGGAAATGACCGATAAAACGGTGGCGGCCCGGCACCAATGCCGCCCCGGCGCAGCCTTTGTGCCGACGCCTCACCGAAATTTCGGGCAAAGCCAGCCTGGACCGACGGTCGAGCCGGAAACGAACGACATATCGGTTCGCGACCGCCCGCCCTGCTCTCGTTTACGGCCAACCGACCCCCGTTGCCGGCGCTTCGACCATCAGCACCTGGCCCGCCGGTGACGCATCGGCCAAGCTGTCAGGACCTGCCCATTCATTCGCAACGAGAAACAGGCTCCTGCCGTCCTCGCCGCCGAGCATGCAGGCGAAGCAGCCACGGTCGAGGTCGATCATCTGAAGCACCTCACCGCCTTCGCGGACGCGCACGCAGCGCTTCATCGGGACGTCCCCATACCAGACGGCGTTATCCGCGTCGAGGCAGATGCCATCCGGGTAGCCTCCGTCGAGTTGTGCCCAGATTCGGCGGTTGGTGAGGTTTCCATCGGCCGCAATGTCGAACGCCGTGAGCCTGTGGCCGTATGACTCCGCGACGATCAGGGTCGCGTTGTCGGGAGACACCACCATGCCGTTGGGAAACTCGACGCCATCAGCCACTTGCCGAGCTGAGCCATCAGGGGTGACCAGGGCAATGATCCCCGTGCCGAATTCCTCGCCTGGAAAATCGAAGCCGATGCTGTTGACGTACGCGTTCCCCCGGCCGTCAACCACAATCTCGTTCCAGGGGTGGTCAGAGAGGCTGGTCAGGTCGGAATGGGTCACCAGCGACCCATCCATCTCGCGGCGCAGGAGAAGCCGATCTCCGCCAGACACGATGAGCAGACGCCCATCGGGCAGCCAGTCGATGCTGAACGGAAATGACGGCACTTCGAGGATCACTTCGCTCCTTCCCGCGACATCGACGGCGACAACCTTGTGTGCGCCCCAGTCGGAGAGCCAGAGACGGCCATCATGCCAGCGTGGTGACTCGCCCATGATCAGGCCGGTCATCAGGATGCGCGGATCGGGCATTGCTGGCTCCTTGGGCCATGCGGCTGGATCGAACGGTAGGACGCGTCCCGCCGCCACAACGCATCGGTGCGGCCCGCCCCCGCCGGAGTGTCACAATCGAAGCGGCGCGCCTGCATCGGTCATTCAGCCGGTCACACCAGGGAGATACGACGTGGACTTTAAGCTCGAGCTCGTGGTGGTTCCTGTCTCGGACGTAGACCGCGCCAAGGAATTCTATGCCGATAAGGTTGGTTTCACCGTGGATGTCGACCATCGCGCCGGCGACTCCTTCCGCGTCGTGCAGCTGTCTCCACCGGGCTCGGCATGCTCGATCGCCATCGGAAGCGGGATGTCGCAGGCGGCTCCGGGGACCACGAAGGGGCTGCACCTGATCGTGACCGATATCGAAGCGGCGCGAGCCGAGCTCGTCGGACGCGGCGTCGACGCCGGTGAGCCCTTCCACTTCGGGGAGAACGGCCAGGCAGCGGGGATCGATCCGGGCCGCCGCGACTACGCCACCTTCCTGTCCTTCGACGATCCCGACGGCAACGGCTGGCTGGTCCAAGAGGTCAGGCGAACCGACCCGAGCTCAAGGCCCGCTACGGAATCAC
>JACDBZ010000126.1 GCA_013694645.1 Chloroflexota bacterium | reverse complement strand
CTCGAACACGGTGCCGCCTATCTCGAGTCGTTGGCTCGTGTGCGACCGATCGAGCTCTCTTCGGAGGGTGGACGATCGACGCTGGTGGCCGCGAGCCCACTCGGGGCGGCGTGGCTGGCGGTCGGGCGCCCCGAGATGGACGACACAGCGGACCGTCGTCACGTTCAGCGTGCGGAGCTGGACCGGAACATCGATCGCCTCCGTGCCCTGCTCGCGAACAACGCCTTCACGGCGAAGGCGCCCGCGGCCGTGGTGGAACGGGAGCGCGCGCGCCTTGTCGACCTCGAGACGGAGCGGAGCCAGCTCGCGGCGGACCTGCGAGAGCGTGCTCCCTGATCCGAATGGGTCATGGCGGTTCACGCGGGGGCGGCTGGTAGAATCGGCGCGCTGCCAGCCAGAAAGGGGCAAGCCACCTCGATGTCGTTCCTCAAGCGCAAGAAGCAGGCTTCACCGCCACCGCCACAACCGATGCCCGTGCAGGAGGAGGTGACCGCGCAGGAATATCTGCTGCGGCTGTCCTATGTTGCTCGGAGCAGTGACGGTCTCCGCCTTCGCGCCGATCCGGCCGTGGCGATGGCGATTCCCGGCATCCTGGAGCCGCTCAGCCAAACCCCGGTGGAGATCATCGAGCCCCTGCCCGTCGAGTACTCGGACGCGTCACCGGCGATCGAGCGATTCAACGATATGCAGCAGTGGGTGCTTGCCCGGCGCGACGTGAGCCCGATCGGCCGGCACGGGCTCTACGTCCTGGAGCTCACCGATGCGCTCGACATGACCGTGGATACATTCTTCTGCGGGCTGTTGCACGGCGACCCCGACACCAGCGGATATCCGGAATACAACTCGATCGTCGGCGGGCTCGCGTCGCATTGGGACGAGCTCTCCGGCGAGCTGATCGTGCGCGCCATCATCGGCTGGGGCGGAAGGGGATTGCGCGGCGATACCGAGCGCATCGGTCAGAAGCTGCTGAGCTCGCTCTATCAGCAGGTGGTGGCATCCGGATACAGCCTCGGCGAGGCGGAGCAGGCTCGGCTTCCCTCGATGGGCGGGGGATCCGGGCTCACCTGCGCCCACTGCGGGTACGAGGCAGGGAGCGCGACCGCGTTCTACTGCCCGAAGTGCGGAATGCGCATGGTGCGCGGCGCGTAGCCCGAACCCGGTACCTTTGGAGCGGGTCGGCGAGCCCGAGTCCCATTGCCCGTTACCCGGCGGCCGCGGAGACTGAACGCGATGCGTCACCGCACCACACCGCACCGCGTAAGGAAGGCAATGGAGCGACCCACCGTCCTGCTCGCCGTCGACGGCGAAGCCGAATCCTATTTTCAGGCGCTCGAACGCGCCGGCTTCGCCCCGACTCGGGCGACCGACGGCAGCGTGCCGGACGGATCCTTCGACCTTGCCGTCATCGACTGTGACCTCGGGGGGGATCTTGCCGCATCCGTCTACGCCGCCCTCCAGGAGAACCGAACCGTCCCCGTTCTGCTGATGCTCGGGGATGGTATTGAAGTCCCTGCCGGGCTCGGCACCAGGGCGGACGAGCTGGCGCTGAAGCCGCTGCCGCCAGATGCGCTCGTCTATCGCCTCCAGGCGCTGCTGATCCGCGGCGGACGGCATCTGCCGACCGAGTCGGGCGCGTGGGCATCAGATGAAGGACTCTCCAGCGCGCCCATTGCCGGGGAGGGTCATGCTGTCAGCGTCTTCGCGCCCAAGGGTGGCGTTGGAAAGACCACTATCTGCGTCAACGTGGCCGTCGCACTGCGCCAGCAGACGCGAGCCGAGGTGTTGCTGTTCGACGCCGATGTGGGGGTCGGCAACGTCACCTCGGTCCTTGACGTTCCGTTTCGGCTGGGACTTGCCGATCTTGCCGACAGCCCGCCCGATGAATGGACCGAGGCAGCCTTCGAGCAGTGCGTCACGACGCACGCCGCCAGCGGTGTGCGGGTGATGACCTGGGGTACCGACCCGGCGGAATCAGAGCGGATCTCCGTCGATCTGCTCCTGGCCGCCCTGCGCTGGGCAAAGCAGCACCATTCCTACGTGATCATCGATAACCACCCCGGTTACGACGATCGCACGATGGCCATGCTCGCCGTGGCCAACGAGATCTTCCTGGTTGTCACCCCGGAGGTGGGCGCGATTCGCAACAGCTCGCAGTTCCTCGAGCTCGCGCGGAAGCTTGGTCTGGGAAGTGTGGTCAAGGTGATCGTCAATCGCGCGAATCATGGCATCGAGCTGGACGACATGTCGGCGTCGCTGGGTCTGCCGATCTCGGCAACAGTGGTCAGTAATGGGCCAAAGGCCGTCATCGCGTCGAATGAGGGTCACCCGCTGGTCACCAAGTATCCCAAGGAGCGGATCTCCGACGATCTGCACTCCGTTGCACGGCTGATCTCCGCGCCGGATTCCCAGCCGGTCACCCAGTCGGGCGCTTCCCCTCGTCGCTGGTGGGGCCGAATCGGGGAGCGAACCTCGCACGCGTGACGCCTTTGGCGGGTTGCTCCTGGGGGTCTGCATTGCACAGGCCCCCTTCCTTTGCCATGATGCGCGCGCCGTGCCGACGTATGACTACCAGTGCCGCGCATGCGGGACCGTGACCGAAGTGATCCATTCGATGCGCGAGGACGGGCCGTCCACGTGCGAGTTGTGTGGTGGTCAGCTTCGTCGCGTTCAGTTTCCTGCGGGCATCATCTTCAAGGGGTCCGGCTTCTACCGCAACGACTCGCGGAAGGCGAACTCCAGTTCGGGTGATTCATCCGAGAAGAGCGCCGGGTCAGATAAGCCGACGACGGCCGGGAAGGATGCGAGCACCGGGTCCACGACTCCAGAGTCCAGCTCCGCCGCGTCGAAGTCCGACTCGACCCCGAACTCCTGACCTAGGCTGACTGCGCCTGGCGTGTGCCGCATCGGCGACAGAAGCGCGCGTTGGCGGACAGCGACAGCCCGCACTGACCGCAATTCCCGATACCCACGTGAGCGGCGGCTCCCGCGACCTCGCGGGCCGAGGCCTCCCAGAACGATCCACGCAATGCCGCCTGACGTGCCAGCTCGGACTGGGTGATGGCGGCTCCGCGAGACCGATACGGGAGCGCCGGCGAGCGGTCGTGCGCGATTGGATCCTGTCCGGGATCGCCGAGTCCGAGTGAATCGAGCTGGGCGCGGCGCGCCGCCTGCTCCGGGCTGTCCGCAATGGCGGCCGCGCGTTCGTCCTGCGTCGGTGGCGCGGCTTGCGTGGGGCGGGTGGGAAAGCGCACGAGCGTGTCGGATATCGATGTGATTCGGGCGGCCGGTCGCATCGGCTCCGGCTCGACCTGCACCTCGGCCGCCACAGGCTCCGGCTCCAGAAGCTCGTAGGCGATGTCCTCGTCCCAGGCCACGATCCGGAGCGCAGGCTGCATCGACTCGACATCTGCCTCCGTCACGAGCGGCTCGACTTCGAGTTCGACCTCGGCGGCAACGGGCTCCGGCTCGGTCTCGACCTCGACCTCGGCCGCCACGGGCTCCGGCTCGACTTCGACCTCGACCTCGGCGGCCACGGGCTCCGGCTCGACTTCGACCTCGACCTCGGCCGCCACGGGCTCCGATTCCTCAGGGAACGCCTCGGCCGCCACAGGCTCCGGCTCGGCCTCCACCTCGACCTCGGCCGCGACGGGCTCCGATTCCTCAGGGAACGCCTCGGCCGTCGGCCAGGATTCGATGGAGTCCCCGTTGGATCCGCCAAAATCGGTTGTCAGGTCGGATGTTGGCCACGCGTCGAGACCAAGCGGGGCAGCGAGATCCTCGTCGGCGAGCGTGGTCTGCATTCCTGGCTCGGCCGCAACTGCGGATGCGGCGAGGCGCGCGGCAAGGTCGTCGGTGCCGGGGATCGGCGCGCAGGTGCGACAGCGTCCGGCATCATCGTTCCAGCAATTGATGCAGGTGTATTGCCG
>JACDBZ010000066.1 GCA_013694645.1 Chloroflexota bacterium | reverse complement strand
GATCTTTCGGAAGCGCACGACGCGGTCCGGGACCAGCGGAATGCGGATGCGGAGCAGGAGCTCGTCCGCGCGTCGCGCCGTGGCGCGGTACGAGGGCCAGAAGTCATCGGCCCGCACCGATCGCTCGCCCGAACTCGAGCCGAGTCCCATCTCGGCGCCGAGCGCCAGCAACAGCGGCAGCGTGTCGCCCGCGGGCGAGGCATTCACGACATTGCCGCCCACGGTACCGCGGTTCTGGATCTGTGCGGCTCCGATGGTCGCGGCCGCATCCACCAGCGCGGGCACGAACTCGGCGACGAGGGGTGACCGGCGAAGATCCGTATAGGTGGTCAGAGCGCCGATGACCAGAGCACCGGCGTCGACGTCTATTCCCCGGAGCCCGTCGAGGGCCCAGATGTCAAGCACGCGCTCCGGTCGCTCGCCGATCTCCCCGGTCATCTGGACCATGAGATCGGTCCCGCCCGCCAGCGGCCGCCAGGCGGCTGCGGACGCATCGGCGAGGAGGGCGTACGCCGCTTCCAGGCGGTTGGGGGACTCGGATGGCGGCTCGACGGCGTTCGGCATCGGTCAGCGCCTGAGGCCCCGGATGATGCGGAGGAGAAGGAAGGCGCCGATCACCAGCAGCACGACCTGGCCAGACGTGAGAGCCAGGGTGATGTCGTGGTCGTCGAGGGCTTCGCCGATGCGTTCAGGGGTATCGGTCATTGGTGGGCACTCCGTTGGGCTGCGAGCGCGATCGCGTCGATGATCTTCGTATACCCGGTACAGCGGCACAGGTTGCCGGCGATCGCCTCGCGGATGTTGTGGTCGGTGGGTTCTGTGCCAGAGCTCAGGAACGCACGACCGGCGATGAGCATTCCGGGCGTGCAGATCCCGCATTGCGCGCCGCCGGTCTCCAGAAAGGCCTGCTGAAGGATACTGAGGCGGCCGTCTTGGGCCTCCCCTTCAACGGTCTGAACCGATGCGCCCGTCACCTGGCTCACCGGGACAAGACAGGCGTCAACCAGCGCACCGTCGATGAGAACGCTGCATGCGCCGCATTCGCCCTCTCCACAGCCCTCTTTTGTCCCGGTCAGGTTCAGGTCCTCGCGCAGGACGTCCAGCAGCCGGCGGGTACCGGTCGCTTCGACCACGACCCGCTCGCCGTTCACCGTGAATTCGAAGCTCACGACGCGTTCCTCGCCGTAATGCCCCACCTCGTGGGAATGGGCACGCGTTGATCCATCATCGCTCCGCCCCGGGGTCGGTGGGCGCGCGGAACGGCATCTTGTCTCCGCCCGCAGGCAGATCCTCGATCGGTGGCGTGCGCGGCGCCGGCTCCTCGAGGGAAACGCCGGGTGGGGGCGGCATCGGCGCCCCGGTCATCGCGGCCAGGATGCGCTCGGGCGTGGCCGGCAGGTCATGGATCCAGACGCCGATCGCGTCGTGGATGGCGGCGACGACGGCCGGTGCACCCACGTCCATCGGCAGCTCGCCGATCCCTTTCGCGCCGTGTGGAACGCCCGAGTACGGCTTCTCGACGAGGATCGACTTCAGCCGCGGCGCGTCGAGCGAGGTCGGGATCAGGTACGTGGCCATCCGATCATTCAGGTAACGACCATCAACCAGCTTCATCTCCTCGATGGTGGCGTAGCCGATCGCCTGGAGCGTGCCGCCCTCGACCTGTCCCTCGGCCATGATCGGGTGGATGACGCGGCCGATATCGTTGGCGCTGACACAGTCGCGCACCGCCACCTCGCCGGTGTCGAGGTCAACGTCCACCTTCGCCACGGCCGCCGCCCAGCCGAATGCGGGATACGCGTCGCCGGTGTACCTCTTGTCGTCGAACGGCTCGCCGGGGTACGGCGCAAACTGCTCATCGATCCGCATCGGGCCTGCGTCGCGGTAGGACTCGGCGAAGGTGCGGCCCGTATGAGACTCGACGCGCGCTCGCAGCTTCTCGGCCGCCTTGATCAGCAGCCCTCCCACCACCATGGCAGTGCGTGAGGCGACCGTTGGGCCACTGTCCGGCACGATGGACGTGTCCTGCGGCGCAATCGCGACCTCGTCGTAGTCGACGCCGAGCGCATCTGCCACGAGCTGCGGAAAGATCGTCTTCGTGCCCTGGCCCATCTCGGTCGAGGCGGTCAGGATGCGGATGCGGCCGTCATCGGTCAGTTCGAGGGAAGCCACCGAAGCCAGGCGCACCTCGCCCGATCCGGTAAAGCCGGCCCCATGCCAGGCCAGCGCCAGGCCGATACCGGTGGCGGTCCGGGCACCTTCGGTTCGACCTTCGCGCATGGCCCGCGTCTGCGCATGGGTCCGATCGAAGGCGGATTCGGCCGCCGCCGCCTCGAGGACCTCGATCCCTCCAACCGATTCGCGGAGAACCTGGCCGGTCGGCGTCACGTCGCCCTCCCGGTAGACCCACCGGCGCCGCAGGTCGAGCGGGGAGGCGTCGAGCGCATCTGCGATACGGTTGATCTGCATCTCAGCGGCGAACTCCGTCTGCGGTGCGCCGAAGCCGCGGAAGGCACCATTCGGAGGCGTGTTGGTGGCCATGGCGCGCCCGGTGATCCGTACGTTCTCGCACCGATACGGTCCCCCGGCGTGCAGCACGCCCCGGGAGAGCACCACGGGCGTCAGCGTGCAATATGCGCCGCCGTCCATGATCACCTCGATCTCCTGCGCGACGAGCTCGCCTGTGGCGGAGATGCCTGACCGATAGACCACCACCGCCGGGTGGCGTTTGGTGGTGGCGCTGATGTCCTCGTGACGGTCATAGATCATGCGCACGGGCTTCTGGAGCTTCAGCGCCAGCAGGGACGCGTGGAGGGCAATGATCGACGGATATTCCTCTTTGCCGCCGAAGCCGCCGCCTGTCTCGGCCTGGACCACGACCGCCAGCTCGTCTCCCATGTTCAGGGCACGCTTCATCGCCTTGTGGATGTAGTACGGACACTGGAGGGAGCCATGGACCGTGACGCCGCCGTCCTCGCGGGGGACGGCGATCATCGCGTTGTTCTCGATGTACAGCTGCTCCTGGTGACCGACCCGGTACGTGCCCTCGATCACGAGCTCGGCAGTCTCCATCGCGGCCGCCGCGTCGCCGCGCTCGACGGTGTAGTGGGCGAACTCCCGGTCCGCCTCGAGCGGGTCGAAAACGGCAGGAAGGCGCTCGGTACGCAGGGTGACGCGACGTTTCGCTTCCGCGAGGGTTGCCCTGTCGGGCGCTGCCAGCAGGACGCATGCCTCGGCCTGGTGCCGAATCTCGCCGCCCACCGGTACGAGAACCGGCTGATCGTCATCGATGAGGCTGACGATGTTCTCTCCGGGGATGTCGTCCGCGGTCACGACCACGACGCGCATCCAGTCGAACGCGTCGTCCAGGTCGATCCCGATCAGCCGCGCGTGGGGCTGCGTGGAACGAATCGTGGCGCCGAACCAGGCGCCGGGAAACACGAGGTCATCGGCGTACTTGGCCTCGCCGGTAAGCTTCGCCGGCCCCTCACGTCGGAGCGGACCGACCGGTCGCGCACGACCGAGCCCTGGCGCATCAGTCGGAATGACCAGGGGCGTGGTGTCCGGAGCCGCCACGCTCGGGGGCAGCGTGCGGACGGTCAGGCTCGGGCGCTCCATCGGTGCATCCTAGCGTCCGAGCACCCGGCCCGGGCGTGCGCCGGTGTGCACGCCTCGCTCAACGACCACGTCGCCACCGATGACGACCCATTCAATCCCATCCGGGAACTGGCGCGGCTCTTCGTAGGAGGCGTTCGAGCGCACCCGAGCAGGGTCGAATATGACGAGGTCAGCAGCGTAGCCGTCGAGAATCAGTCCGCGGTCGCTCAGACCAAGGCGTGCAGCGGGGGCCGAGGTCATGGATCGCACCGCCTCCTCGAGACTGAGCAGCGCCTCCTCGCGCACGAACTGGCCGAGCACGCGAGGGAAGGAGCCGTACGTTCGTGGTGAAGGCTTGGCACCCACGAACGTCGAATCGGTGCCGATCATCCCGACCGGATGCCGGATGAAGTCGCGCAGCGTCTCGGTCCAGGGACCGGGCGTCACCTGGTTGAGCCGCAGGTCCTCGGCCAGAAGCAGATCGCACAGGACGTCGACCGGATCTTCGCCGCGCTCCGCGATCACGTCACTGAGCACATGGCTCTCCCAGCGGAGGAGTTCCGGCCGCGTGAAGGCGCCGAGGCGCACGTCGGCCCAGGCATTCGGCCCCGCATAGAGGACACCGCGCTCTGCCAGCTCGCGCCGGATGCGGTCGCGCACGCCGCGGTCTGCCAGCCGTTCCTTCGTTCGCATCGGCCCACCGGCCTGGACCCAGGGCGGAATCATGATCAGGAGCCGGGTGCTGGCCCATTCAGAGGGATACGTGTCGAAGGTGACATCGAGGCCTTCGGCGCGCGCATCGTCGACCAGCGCCAGCATCGGTGCTGACCCGTCGGGGAAGGTCTGCCGATGGTAGAAGTGGGTGATGTGGGTTGCCCCACCACCGCGTCGGCCGATCTCGATCGCCTCCCGGAACGGGTCGAGGTAGCGGTCGCCCAGCGCGTAGCGGACGTGCGTGTGATACAGGCCGGCCTCCGAGGTCAGTTGGGCCAGCTCGTCAGTGCTGGCATAGGCGCCCGGCGGATAGTCCAGCCCGGACGACAGACCCATGGCGCCCTGCTCCATCGCCTCCCGCAGCATCGCCCGCATGTTGGCAAGATCCTTGGGAGCCGTCTCGAGCTCATCCCAACCCAGGACGGCCAGCCGAAGCGCGGAGTTGCCCACCAGGTACGCAAGATTGACCGATGGGTGCAGCGCGTCCAGGCGATCGAGATAGGACTCGACGCTCGACCAATCGTACGGCCGAGCCTCGGGGGGCGCACCGTCAAGGCCGGCGTTCATGAGCACCAACGCCTCGAGGTCGGCCGGGTCCGGGATCGG
>JACDBZ010000031.1 GCA_013694645.1 Chloroflexota bacterium | reverse complement strand
GTGCGGCAGCCCGTAGCGTGGTCGGGAGCCGTCCGGGAAGCTCGAGCAGCTCCGCGAGCAGATGGCGCGCCTCCCTCAGGTGGTTGCGAAACACCCAGAACGTCTTGAGCGCGACCACGAGCCGCAGCCCGGGTTCGACCTCCTGCGCCTCGATCGCCCACCGAATGGCGGCGCGAAAGTTGGCCATCTCGCGGTCGAGCGCATCGAGCAACTGCTGCTGACCAGGTCCGTGCAGAGGCTCCGCGGCTGTCTCTGCGAGCTCGACGAAGAATTGCGCGTGCCGCCGTCGCATGTCGGCCGCCTCGCTCGACACCTCGAGCAGCTCCAGGCCGTACTCCCGGATGGTCTCCAACATCGTGAAGCGGAGGCCCGCGAGAAGCACGTTGTCGCGGCGCAGCAGGCTCTTGTCGTAAAGCGCCGAGACGACGTCGACGGTCTCGAGGCCCAGCTCCTCGGGCCGGCAGACTACTTGGACGGCCTCGAACGTGCATCCGCCCGCAAAGGTCGATAGACGCCGGAACAGCACCTGCTCGCCTTCGTCCAGCAGCTCGTAACTCCAGTCGATCGCGCCGCGCAGCGTGCGCTGCCGTTCGGAAACGTCCCGCCCGCCGGCGAGAAAGGAAAGCCGGCGGTCGAGTCGCGCGAGGATGTCGGCGGGCTCGAAGAGGCGGACGCGCGCAGCGGCCAGCTCGATCGCCAGGGGCAGCCCGTCGAGGCGCGCGCAGATCTCGGCGACCGCGTGAGCGTTCGCGGCGGTCAGGTCGAAACCGGGCTGGACCAGGCTGGCGCGCTGCACGAAGAGCGCCACTGAGTCGGCCGCGCGCAGGTCCTCGAGGCGCAGCTCGCTGGCACGGTCGGGGACTGCCAGGGGCGGCACGGGAAACTCCTGTTCGCCCATTACCCGCAACGCCTCGCGGCTGGATACGAGCAGCTTCGTCCGCGGCGCGGCGCGAACCAGATCGCTGACCGATGTCGCCGCGGGCATCAGCTGCTCGAAGTTGTCGAGGACGAGCAGGACCGAGCGGTCGCGCAGGTGATCGGCCAAGATGTTCGCGATAGGCCGCCCGCGACCCTCACGGAGCCCGAGCGTGGCAGCAATGGTCGGAATCACCAGGTCGGGATCGGTGATCGGGGAGAGCGAAATGAACCACACGCCATTGTCGAATGCATCCGACGCGGCGGCCGCGACCTCGAGTGAGAGGCGCGTCTTGCCCGTTCCACCCGGCCCGGTCAGGGTCAGGAGTTGGCTCCGGGGCAGGAGCTCGAGCAGCTCCCGCTTCTCACGGTCGCGACCGACGAAGCTGGTGAGCTGTGCCGGCAGGTGGTCCGATCGCCCACCGCCCAGGGAACCGAGCGGTGGGAAGTCGGAGGGCAGGTCCGGGACGAGCAGCTGGAACAGGTGCTCGGGGGCATCGAGGTCCTTCAGACGATGCTGACCCAGGTCCTGCAGTTCGGCGCCCTCGGGCAAACTCCGCTCGGCAAGCGCGCGCGTTGCGGCGGATACGAGGATCTGTCCGCCGTGCCCCGCACCGGCGATTCGTGCCACCCGGTGGACGTCGAGCCCGACGTAGGTGCTGCCCATCTTCCGTCCGTCGCCCGTGTGGATGCCCATTCGCACGCGGACCGTCGCATCCGACGGCCAAGGATGAGATTCGATGCTCCGCTGCGCGCCGATGGCCGCGCGCAATGCGGCCGGTGCCTCGGGAAACGCGAAGAATGTCGCGTCACCCTCGGTCGAGACCTGCAAGCCGCCGGCGGCCGTGCACGCGTCGATTAGGATCCGGTAGTGATCGTCCAGGACGACCGCGTAACGATCGCCGAGCGCCTGCAGCAGGCGCGTCGAGCCCTCGATGTCGCTCATGAGGAAGGTGACCGTCCCCGTGGGCAGTGCCGTCGCGGCCGGGGGCGTCGCAGGGGGCGGGTCAGGCATCGCGGCTAACGGTACCTTGCCGTGAAGCGCGGTGAAGGGCGCTCGGCGACGCGGACTCATGCGACGGCGTTCGCCGGCACGCGACCTGGATTGGCTCGCTACCTTCGGCGTCACCCCAGTGAGGCATACGGGACTCCCGTTCCTCAGGAACTCGAACGGAAGCGCTCCGGACGACCTCGGACAAATGGCTGACTTTCTGGGTAGCTCACCAAGGATGGCCCGGCCGTTAACGCCCAAGCCATCCGGTCGGGGTGGAGCCCGGTTGCCGCTAGGCGAGCTGGCCGCGGATTGCGCCACCGGGGTAGAGGTCGCTGTGGATGTTGACGTAATAGTTCTCGGGGTTCTCGGCGATGTCATCGGCCTCCGCGCTGCGGGTGCAGCTCTGGAACGAATCGGTGCCCGAGAGTGCCGCGGGGGGTGCGAGCGGACCGCCGAAGAGCGTCACGACGATCGGCCCTGCCTCATCGTCGGCTCCCTCATGGATGTGGGCCCCAAAGACCGTACCGTCGATGTTCTGCCAGGCGAGTTGATAGCAGATCAGGTCGGCCGCAGGGACGACGAGGATGGCCGCGGTGCCGGTCGCATCCGGATCACCGGGTCCGGGCACCTCCGCCTCTCCGGTCAGCTCGGCCACGAAGATGTGGGCGCCGGGATGGTGGGCAGCGGAGGCCGTCGCCACCGAGAGGCTGAACAGGAGAACAAGCGAGCTGAGGATCGCCACGACTAGAGACGTTCGTCTGGGCACGAGCACGTCCTCCATCGATGTGGGCCGTCCGCGGTAACTAGGCAGTTGAGCGGGGTCGTGCAAACCGGTCACGGTTGGGGGCGCCCCTTCCCCCGGTTGTCGCTGATCGGACCTGCAAAATGCGGACCACGATAGCGGGCGCGCCGAACGATCGCGTCCACTCAGTTGGAGATGATCACGGCGATGGCTGGCCTCCGCACGCGGACATGAGGAGCACCATCGCGACGGCGAGCCGACCCCCGTCCATAGGCTGCGCAGCCCGATCATGGATTCAGTCTACGAGGTGATCGCAAACGCGAGGACGAACGAATCGATCGACGGCGCATCTCACACTCCTTCGGGATGCACCGGCTCTCCATCGCCTCTGCTCTCCGACACCGCCTGTCATTAACCTCGCGAGGGATCAAATCTAGCCTCCCCTCGTGTGAATCTCTCCCATCTGGCGCGAGCCTCTGTGGGTGACATCTGCCGCACCTCTGCCTCTGGAAGGCCGACCGTGTAGATCAGCCTGGCGACGAGCCAGCCTGGGATAGGTTCCGTCTGCTCCTCGGCCGGAGCTCGATCGTCTCTCGGACGCCCGGCCAGAACATCACGGAAGTGCTCCATCGTCGTGCGCAGCTGGTCCCGCACGATGTGGCTCAGGAGGTCCGGCCCGATCTCGTCGCCAAGCGCGTGCGACACCTTGGTGCGCAGAACGGCGCCGTCCGGAAGCGTCTTGCGGTAGCGCCAGTGGTCGCCGATGCGCCGCCGACCGCGAGCGAGGTTGGGGATCTCCTCCCAGCCGCCGTCGCGCTCGAGATAGGCCTTCAGGTCGCGGAAGGTGGGCAAGGTGACCGCTCAGCGAGGCTCGTCAGGCTCCGCGAACAGGGTCTCCGCCAGTTGCGCATCGTCGAGCAGCATCGCCCGCACCAGCCAGGGAGCGTGTGGCCGATGGTTGGGGGCGGTCCGCAGCCGCTCGTCGGCCAGGTACTCCTCCACGTACTGGCGCACCTCGTCGACGAGGTCCTCGCGGGCGGCGTCGAAGTCCGCACCACGTCCCCACAGCTCCAGCTCCGGCAGCCAGATCGAGACGCCCTGCGGCTCGAAGTACACCGCGGGGTGGAAGGCGAATGACTCAGTCAGCGCCAGCAGGTCGTCGTGCCCAATCAGGACGGCCTCGCCTGAGCGGCGTCGCGCGATGCGCGTCGGAGCGTGCGCGACCGCGGCATCGAAGATGTCGGCGAACGCGTTCCGCGCTTGAGAGTAGATGACTGCGCTCATGAACGGGATCATCTAGCCAAGTTGTCAAGTTGTCAAGTGGCCTGCGATGCACGGGCCTAACGGCGTTGCGGCAGGATCTCCGAAACGGCGAACGCCGGCACCTCAGATTGCTAGAAACAAGTGTTCATCGAGCGCTGTGCTTCGGAATCGCGCTCAGTTAAGAGTTCTGATACGATCTCGGTCCGCTCGAATGAACGCCTTGTCGGATAGGCAGGTGTCCAATTTGAGCACGAAATGATGGGCGGCTAGCTCAGCTGGTTAGAGCACTTGCTTGACATGCAAGAGGTCACTGGTTCGAGTCCAGTGTCGCCCACCAAGCCCTTCGTCGGTTAGCAGCCAAGCTGCTAGTGGCGGCTATCTCGCACTTTTGGTAGGTTTGACCCACCGTGCCGCCACCGGGCCACAGTGCGACGCCACTAGTCGACGCGCCTGCGTGCAGGCATGATGCGCGCCTATGGGCAGTCGCACCGACCTTCCCTCCGGGACGGTCACCTTTCTGTTCACCGACGTCGAGGGCAGCACGAAGCTGCTCCACGCCCTCGGCGCGGAAGCATATGCCGATGCGCTGGCCGAGCAACGTCACCAGTTGCGGGAGGCCTTCACGCGCCACGGCGGGGTCGAGGTCGATACGCAAGGGGACGCCTTCTTCGTCGCCTTCCCGACCGCGCCGGGTGCCTTGGCCGCCGCCCGCGAGGCGACCGCCACCCTGGCCGGTGGCCCGATCCGGGTACGCATCGGGCT
>JACDBZ010000316.1 GCA_013694645.1 Chloroflexota bacterium | reverse complement strand
CGCAGCTCCAGGTTGGCGGCGGCGACGTGGCCCTGGAAGAATTCCTGCTCGGCTTCCAGACCTACACGCGGCCCGGCCTGCCACCGATGCCGATCGCCGCGCCACGCACCGGGTCTCTGGCGGCGGTCGCCACTGCGCCGCTGGACGAGGGATACCTGTTCTTCGTTGCCGGCTGTCCGGAGGGAACGCGTGACGGATCGCACTACTTCTCGACGACGCTTCCCGAGCACAACGCCAACATCGCGCGGGCAAACGAGGAGTGCGCGGGCCAGTGAACGCCGCGCGCCTCCCGGCCCTCCGAGCGCTCCTCGACGAGCACGCCCTCGACGCCATTCTCATCAGCCGCAGCGCGAACAAGCGCTACTTCAGCGGGTTTCGGCTGAGCGATGCAGATGGTCCGACCTCCGGCTTTGCCGGGACGCTGCTCGTGACCCGCGACGCGAACGTGATCCTCGCCGATACGCGCTACACCGAGCAGGCAGCGAACGAAGCACCCGGCTGGGAGGTTGTCGCCACTGCCGGGCCGATGCAGGATGAGCTCCCGCCGCTCCTCCTGCGCCACGAGGTCGCCGCGCTCGGCATGGAGGCCGGGGTCGTGACGCACGCCGACTGGGCCGCGCTGGCCGAGGCTGCACCGGGCGTGGAGCTGCATGCCATCGACGACGAGCTGGTCCCGCTGCGCATGCTCAAGACCGCCGAGGAGGTCGAGGCGATCGGTCGCGCCTGCGCCATGACCGATGCGTGCTTCACCCACCTGATCGAGTTCGTGCAGGTCGGGATGACCGAGCGCGAGGTGGCCTTCGAGCTCGAGCGGTTCTTTCGCGTCAACGGCGCGGAGGGACTCGCCTTCGAGCCCATCGTCCTCGCCGGCGCTCGCGCGGCAATGCCTCACGGCCGGCCCTCGGAGGCTGTGATCGACGCCGGCAACGTGCTCCTGATCGACTTCGGCTGCAGCGTTGACGGGTATCGGTCAGATATGACCCGCACCGCGTTCGTCGGCGACGCGCCAGACGGGATTCGGCGCTACCACGATGCCGTCCGGGAGGCGCAGCGGGCCGCGATCGACGCCATCGCGGTCGGGGTCAACGGCCAGGAGCTCGACGCCCTCGCGCGCCGCCGCATCGAGTCCGATGGCGTGGAGCCGTACGGGCACGGGCTGGGGCACGGGATCGGCCTGGAAACCCACGAGCCGCCGCGCCTGCGCAGGTCGGAGTCGTTCACCCTCGAAGCCGGCATGGTCTTCAGCATCGAGCCGGGGATCTACCTGCCCGGCGTGACCGGCATCCGCATCGAGGACATCGTAGCGCTCGAGGAGTCGGGCCCGCGAGTGTTGACCACCTCTCCGCGCGAGGCGCTCGTCATCGGCTCCTGACAGACGCGCGCCCGCTTCGCAGGTGTCTCGCACCCTGACAAATGCACGCGTGGTTCGCGTTAGCGGGCCAGGGAGCACGTCGGGAACCGTTTCCACGCTCGGCAGCCCTCCGCTGGTCGGCAATGAGCCGGCTAATGCTCGTCATGCGAGCGCATGTCCAGATTGACAGTTGCTTCGCAGACTGATCCGGGCGGGTGCCGTATTCTTGGCCGCGTACCGCATCGGTTCAGCCACAGGAGCAACGATTGATCAGTACCGGCGACGTCAAGAAGGGCGTCATCATCGAGCTCGACGGGCAGCTCATGAAGGTTCTCGACTGGAACCATATCAAGATGGCACGAGGATCCGCGCAGGTCCGGATGAAGCTTCAGAACGTGCGCAAGGGAGACATCGTGGAGCGGACCTTCCAGGCCGGCACGCGTTGGCCACGCGCCCGCGTCGAGCAGCGCCGGGTCCAGTACCTGTACTCCGATGGGGACGTCTACCATTTCATGGACAGTGAGACGTACGACCAGTTCGCCGTGAACGGCGCCCTGCTCGGTGATGACGCGCGCTATCTCGTTGAAAACACCGATGTCTCGGTCAGCTCGTACGAGGACGAGATCCTGGGCGTCGAGTTACCGGTCTCGGTCGATCTCCTCGTTGTCCAGACCGATCGCGGCTTCGCCGGAGATACCGCCACCGGCGCCAAGAAAGCCGCGACGCTCCAGACCGGCCTGGTGGTGCAGGTGCCGCTCTTCGTGAGCGAGGGCGACCTGCTGCGGATCGACACCCGCACCGGCGACTACCTCACCCGGGTCCAGTAGAGGTGATCGTGTGACGGTCATTCGTAACGAAGTTGGTTGCGAATAGGTATGGCCGACCAGCCGTCACTTTGGGATGAGCCGCAGCAGACAACGGAACCACCGCCACGCACCGCTCCTCGCATTCTGCGCGTCACCGATCTCAATCGGCGCGTGCGCAGCCTCCTCGACGGCGACAGCATCCTGGCCAACGTGTGGGTGGAGGGAGAGGTCAGCCAGCCCTCGTTCCCACCGTCCGGCCACTGCTTCTTCACCCTCAAGGACGCCAACAGCCAGGTCCGTGCAGCCCTCTTCCGCGAAGAGCTGACGCGCGCGGGCATGCGGCCGACGCATGGGATGAACGTGATCATCCACGGCCGCGTCCGCGCCTATGAGCCGCAGGGCGTGTATCAGCTGTACGTCGACACGATCACCGCGGCGGGTGCCGGAGACCTGCACGCGCAGTACGAGGCGTTGCGCAACCAGCTGGCCGCGGCGGGCCTGTTCGAGGAGAGCCGGAAGCGGCCGATTCCGCGCTGGCCGCGCAGGATCGGCGTGGTCACCTCCCCGGTCGGCGCGGTCTGGCGGGACATCACCAATGTGCTGAGGCGGCGCTATCCGCTGGTGGAGCT
>JACDBZ010000140.1 GCA_013694645.1 Chloroflexota bacterium | reverse complement strand
GGCCAGATGGATCGCTTCCGGGTGGCGCCCGTGACCTCGATGGAGCTGCTCGTGGGCAAGTACATCGCCTACGCGGTGCTGAGCCTGGCGGTGAGCGCCATCGTCGGCGTGCTGCTGGTGGGTGTCCTGCGGATCCCCCTGCTCGGAAGCATCGGCATGTTCATCGGAATCATCATGCTGCTCACCTTCGCCTCGCTGGGCTTCGGCCTGCTGATCTCGCTGGTGGCTGATTCAGAGCGCCAGGCGGTGCAGCTCTCGATGCTGATGCTGCTGGCCAGCGTCTTCTTCTCCGGGTTCGTCCTGCCGGTCAGTGACTTCGTGCAGTGGATGCGGTACATCGCCTACGCCCTGCCGGTGACGCATGGCATCTCCGCGCTCCAGGATCTCATGCTGCGCGGGCGCGTGGTCGATACCTGGATGCTCGCAGCCCTGCTGGGCATCGGTGTCGTGCTCTACGTCGGCTCGCTGCTTCGGCTGCGGCGGGTCATTGGCACCGCTGACTGATTCCCGCCCAAAATCGGTGCTTTTCGGCGCGACTGCTCGTGCGGGCGCGTTCTGACCGATATTTCGCCGTGGAGAGTTACGGCGACGTGCGGGGACGGCGCAGCAGCGCCAGGCCAGCGAGCAGCCCGCCGACCGCGGGAACGAGCAGCCAGGAAAGCAGCAGAATCACGAAGGGTCGAAGCGGAGGCGCCGTTCCGCCGCTGCCGTTGGCGTCGCGCAGGCCGGCGAGCTGGACGCTGAGCTCGTCGAGCTCGGTGCCGATGCTGGTCACGTCCGTGCGCGTGGCGCCGAGCGACCCGCCGACCCGATCGAGCGTCTCGCCGAGCGCGGACGCCTGCTCTGCGCTCGCGTCGAACTCGCCGGCCAGCGGCAGCAGCGGCTGTGCGCCGAACACGGACAGCTCCATCGCTCGGGCAAGGGACGCGAGTGTGCCGGACGCGTCTCGGGCCAGTGCGCCGGCCGCGGCGGCTGAGGTCTCCGCCTCCGAGAGGCTGCCGTCGACGTTGGTGAATGCGTCGGCCGCCGCGTCGGTGCTGCGCACTGCCGCCGCCAGCGTTCCATCGGCGGTGGTGGCCAATCGCTCGATACGCGATGCGAGCTCGAGCCCGATCATTGCGCCGCCGAGGACCAGGGCAAAGCCGAGGACTCCGTACAGAATGAGGCTCCAGGCGAGCAATGGACGTCGCATCAGTTCAATCCTCGGCGAAGAATGGGTCGTCGCCGTACAGCTCCAACCAGCGTCGTCGCATGTGCCGGATCGTTGCTGTGACGGCGGGTTGGGGTGTGCCCGGGGGAAGAAGGCTCGCGACGGCCATCCGCACGCGCTCGCTGGTCTCCATTCCGAGCAGCGCGAGATAGTCGGCGACGCGCTGCGCCGGCGTCTTTCCTGTCGCCCGCTCGCGGACGAGCACATCGGCCTCATGCTCGAGCGCGCCCGTGTAATCCGCGTCGGTCCGGTCGAGCTCCGCGAGAAGCAGCGGGATCTCCTCGAGGCGCGGATCCGAGTAGGCCCAGCGCATGAAGCCGTCGAGCGGCCCGGGCTGACGGTCGTGATGCCCGGCATGAAATTGCTGGAGGTACTGCCGACGTTCTTCGTCGCTGCGCGTGAGGGCGATCTGGATCATCTGGCGCATCTCAGGCGTCCAGCGCCGGAGCGACTCGACGAACTGGCGCAGTGTCAGGCTGCCCGCAGGCTGCGGCTGAAATCGGTGTTCGTGGACGTGCTGCACGGCGACCGTATACTAGCGGCCGTGCGCCGAGCCCTCACACTGGTTGCCCCTGTCGAGGAGCCTGCATGCGACGTCTGACACGGGTTGCCGCGTTCGTCGCGGCGGGCGTGATCGCGTTGTCGACCAGCACATCGGGGGGACCGATCCTGGCGGCGGGTCCTGCGCTGCGCTACCTCGCCGGACCCCCGGGGACGCTTGATCCCGCTTTCATCGCCGATGCGGCCGATGTGCAGCTCCTGCTCCAGCTCTATGCCGGGTTGACACGCCTGGATGAGATGGGCGAGCCATATCCTTCGCTGGCATCCGGCTGGGAGATCAGCGCCGACGGGCTGGTCTACGAGTTCGCCGTCCGCGGTGATCTCGAGTTCAGCGACGGCAGCGAGCTCGACGCCGGAGACATTCGCCGCTCCTGGCTGCGCCTGCTCGACCCGGCCACCCGGGCAACCGCTCCCGACGTGCTCAGCGTCGTGCAGGGCGCGTCCGAGAGGCTGGCGGGCGAGCTTGAGGAGGAGGATGTCGGCATCGAGGCGCCCGATGACGAGACCCTCGTGGTCACCCTGCGTCATCCGGCCTCCTACTTTCTGGACATCGTGGCCACGCCCGCCACGTTCGTGGTCCCGGAGCGGGCCGATGCCACGGCCACCTGGCAGACGCCTGAGGCATTCGTCGGGAGCGGACCTTACGTCCTGGACGGCATCGAGGGTCCAGACCTGGTGCTTCGCGCGAATGATCGGTACGTGGCGGGCGCGCCTCCCATCGCGGAGATTCGATGGGTGGGCGACGTCGAGACAGACTCCGTGACCGCGTTCGCGGATGATGCAATCGACCTCGTCCAGGTTGCCGGTTGGGATGCCACCTGGATCTCGTATGACACCGACCTGGGACCTCGGCTGCACGCCGCCGAGCCGCTGACCATCAGCTACTTCGGTTTCGACACCAGCCGTCCGCCGTTCGATGATGCACGCGTGCGGCTGGCATTCTCCCTGGCGCTCGACCGGGAGCGACTCGTCCCGCTCTCCGAGGGCGTGGCTGCACAGGCGGCCGGCAGCCTGGTGCCGCCGGCAATCTGGCCAGACGGCTTCGCTCCGAAGCTGGACACCGATCCCGATCGGGCGCGCGATCTCCTCGACGAGGCGGGGTACGCGGACCGATCGGAGCTCGGCCCGATCGTGGTGAATGCAAACGGCCTCTTCGTCGACCCGGCGGTCGCGGTCTGGCGTGATGAGCTCGGTGTCGCGATCGAGGTGGAGACAAGGGACTTTGGCAGCTTTCTCGACTTGCTGGACACGCGGCCGCCGCAGCTCTTCACCATCAACTGGATCGCCGACTACGCATCACCTCATGCTCTGTACGGGCTCCTCCTCGAGCCGGGTGCGCTGAGCAACTACGGCGATTGGCGCGATGACGAGTTCCTCGCGCTTCTCGACACCGCGGCCGCCGCACCGGATGGGGATGTTGGTGCTGCCTATGACGCGGTCGACACCTACGTGGCCGAGCAGGCGCCGGTCATACCGTGGTCGTACGGCGAGACCTGGTGGTTGGTCGCGGACGGACTGCGCGGCCTGGGCAATCTGACGATCGGCCTCCTCGACTTCGGACGGGTGTCATGGGACGACTGATCCGCTGGGCGGCGGCGGGGGCCGGCGCGCTTTTCATCGGCCTCGTGGGTGCTCCGCCCGCGTCCGGCTTCGATGGCTTCGGTGACGCCACAGCGGACTCCACCTACGACGTGGAGATCCGCTTCATGGTCGAGCTTCAGGGCGCCTCGCCCGATCGACTGGAGCTCCTGCTGCGCACGCCGGGCACCGCCGGGTCCTTCGTCACGCCGGTCGAGCCCGACGACGGTAGCGCCACCTATGTGTGGGACACCGCGACCGATCACGTGACCCCGAACACCCTGGTGACCTACCGTTGGCGCGCCATCAACGGCGATGAGGTCGTGCTCGGCCCGGAGGAGACAGTTCGCTACGAGGACGATCGTGACGGCCTCGACTGGCGGCAGGCGCAGCTCGGCGAGGCAACCGTTCACTGGTATGGCGATGCGGAGGCGCAGGCGCGCCGGTTTGGTGAACTCACGGCCGTTGGCGTCGAGCAGGCGGAGGATCTGCTCGGAACGCAGCTGGCGGGACCGGTGGATGTCTTCGTGTACGACTCACGCGAGGATTTCTTCGGCGCGCTGGGTCCCGGGGCGCGCGAGTGGACCGGTGCTGCGGCCTACTCCGAGCTGCGGACGATCTTCATGTGGCTGGGTGGTGGTTCGGCCGCCTACCTCGAGGTCGCGATGGTCCACGAAGTCACCCACATTGTCTTTTTCGACGCGACCGACAATGCCTTCCACGATCCGGCCCGCTGGTTGAATGAAGGCATCGCGACGTGGTCCGAGTCCGGCGACGCCGGAGATCAGCGCGGGATCGTCGAGTTCGAGGCATCCGGGGCCGGGCTCTTCTCGTTCGAGGCCATCAGCCAGCAGTTCCCCATCGGCGAGCGGGGCGGCCAACTGTCGTACGCCCAGGGCACCACCATGGTCGACCTCATCATCGACCGCTACGGGCGCGAGGCGATGGCAGCCATCGCGGCTGCATATCGTGACGGCGCGTCTGACGAAGAGGCGCTCGAGGCCGGCACCGGTATGCCGGCCGCTGAGCTGTACGCCGCCTTTTACGCCGGGTTCGGCGTGGACGCTCCCGAGCCGATCCAACCCGCGCCGATCGCGGCCTCGAATGTCGACCGCCCGACCGCCGGGCCGATCGACGAGGGCGGCGTGGATGTCGACCCGCCAACGCCGCCTGACTCATCTCCGGAGGAACCTCCGATTGATGGTGCGGATGAGGTACCTGCACCGCTCCTCCTGTCGTTGGCACTGGCAGGGGTCGTCGCCGTCGCGGGGGCCGTCTGGGTCGCGCGGCGGGCACGGGAGCGGTCACGATGACGCGTCGTCGGCCCGCTTCGTCCCGCTTCGTTCGCCCGCAGTGGGCGATCAGCATTGCGGGGGCCCTGGCGGCGATCGGCTTCGTCGGCGCGGCGCAGTGGAACAGCTCGCTGGCGCGCCAGGAGTTCATCACATCGGCGCAGCGGGTGCTCATCACCGAAGCCGAGCAGCTGACTCGACAGCAGGAGGCATTCCGCTCCGAGATCGAGCTGGCAGAGGAGCGCGTTCGCGGCTTCCAGCTTCGTGATGAGGGCTCGCGCAGCGAGATGGAGGCACTGAGCGCTGAGCTGGCGAGCGCGCGCCTGGCAGCGGGGCTCGGCGCCGTGCGAGGGCCGGGCGCCATCATCGAAATCGCGGACTCGCAGCGCCCGGTGCCCGTTGGCGAAAGCGCAACCAACTACATCGTGCTGGTGGATGACATGCGCGACGTCGTCACGGCGCTGTGGGCATCCGGGGCCGAGGCGATCACGATCGCGGGGGGAGGAGCCGATGGCGTTCCGGCCGAGCGGCTGGTCTCGACGACCTCGATCTACGGGGTCGGCTCCTCGATCCTGGTGAACACCGCGTTCCTGTCGCCTCCGTTCCGGTTCGAGGCGATCGGCCCTGACGGGCTTCACGAGCGATTCCTGGCGCACCCGACCTACCTTGCCCGACTCCAGCCACGGATCGATGCGTATGGGCTCCAGTTTGCGAGCGAACCGCGTGATGACCTGATGCTACCGGCCTTCATTGGCAACACCGCGCTGCGCTGGGGCGCGCCGATCTCGGAGCGCAACTGATGGTCGCCCGCATCGCGCAGCTGAGCCTGTTCGCGGTCGCCACGATCATCGGCATCCTGCTCGTCGGTCAGCTGCGGTCCCAGGCTCGGCCGATCGAGCTGTCGAGCCTCTCCGCGCGGGAGCTGTCAACCCTGATCGAGACGCTCTCGGCCCGCAACGTCGAGCTGAGCGACGGACTGGCCAGCCTGCGCGAACAGATCCGCGAGTACGAGCGTGCCGAGCTCCAGGGCCAGTCGGCCCGGGAGCTTACGGAGGAGGACCTCGACCGGCTGGCCGCCTTTGCCGGGCTGCGCGGCGTGGAGGGGCAGGGGCTCGTGATCGAGATCGACGGATCGTTTGATCCGACAGCGGTCAACGACCTGATCTATGAGCTCCGCAACGCGGGCGCGGAGGCGATCGCCGTCGACGATGTGCGGATCACGGCACGGTCGGTGGCCGTCCTCGGAACCGGAGCGATCGAGATCGATGGCGTGCCAATCGGCTCGCCATTCACCATCAGCGCAATCGGCTCACCGAGCGGCCTGCGCGCGGCGATCGAGCGACCCGGCGGCATCCTGACCCTGCTCGGGCAGTCGATCGATGCCGTCTTCACCGTCACGGAGCGGACGACCCTGGTTGTCGCCGGTACGCAGCGCGATCTGACCCCGCAGGTCGCGCGGTCGGTCGAGTAGCCTGTAGCGCCATTCACCCCTCGTATCGGACAATGCCTGTGAACGAACTGATCCAACGCGCGCTCGACACCGCCGACCGACTCGGCGCGCAGTACGCTGATATCCGGGTGGTCGAGCGCCGGAACGAGGGACTGACCGTGAAGAACGGAGCCCTCGAGGCGGCGACCTCGAACGTGAGCGCGGGCTTCGGTGTGCGCGTGCTCATCAATGGTGCCTGGGGCTTCAGCTCGAGCGCCGTGCTGGAGCCGGACGAGGCGGACCGCATTGCCGGCGAGGCGGTGGAGATCGCGCGCGCCTCGGCCGTGGCACAGAGGGAGCCGGTCGAGCTCGACGACACGCCACCGTTGACCGCCACCTATCGGACTCCATTCACCGAGGATCCGTTTGCCGTCAGCCTCGATGACAAGCTTCGAATCCTGATGGAGGCCGATGCAGCGATGGCGCGGGTATCGGGAGTCGCGATCCGAGAGGGGAACGTCATGGCCGGCCGTGAGACGAAGACCTTCGCATCCACCACCGGAGCGCGGATTCAGCAGGAGATCGTGGAGGCCGGCGGGGGGATCGAGGCCACCGCGGTCAACGAGAGCGAGATGCAGCAGCGCAGCTACCCCAACTCGTTCGGCGGACAGGCCGTCACGGGTGGCTTCGAGGCCGTGCGCCTGCTCGACCTTGCCGAGCACGCCGAGGAGACGGCCGAGCTGGCGGTCGCCCTGCTCGACGCTCCGCAGTGCCCATCCGGTGAGATGGACCTGGTCCTCGACTCGACGCAGGTCGCGCTTCAGATCCACGAGTCATGCGGCCATCCCACCGAGCTCGACCGCGTCTTCGGGACCGAAGCGAGCTTCGCCGGCACCAGCTTCCTGACCACCGACAAGCTCGGCAGCCTTCGTTACGGGAGCGAGCAGGTCAGCATCGACGCCGATGCAACCGCACCCGGCGGCCTGGGCACGTTCGGCTACGACGACGAGGGCGTTCCGGCGCAGAACGTGCCTCTCATCCAGAATGGGCTCCTGGTCGGCTACCTCACCAGCCGCGAGACGGCGCCGGTCATCGGCCGTCAGAGCATGGGCAGTGCGCGAGCCTGGACCTGGAGTCACATCCCGCTCATTCGAATGACGAACATCAACCTTCGTCCCGGCAACGCCGGTTCGCTGGATGATCTGATCGCCGACACGCGTGACGGTATCTTCATGAGCGTCAACAAATCGTGGTCGATCGACGATCGACGCCTGAACTTCCAGTTCGGCGACCAGGCAGGGTGGCTCATCAAGAATGGAAGGCGCACGAAGCTGGTGAAGAACCCGACGTACACGGGCATCACTCCGCGCTTCTGGGGCAGTTGTGATGCCATCTGCGGCGCGGGTGAATGGACGCTGTGGGGGATTTCGAACTGCGGAAAGGGCGAACCGGTGCAGACCGGACACGTCGGACACGGCGCGGCGCCCGCGCGCTTCCGGCGCGTGCAGGTGGGGGTCGGGCGATGGTAGCGGGTGCCGCGGAGGTCGATGAACTGCTCGATCACGCGCTTCGGACTTCGAGCGCCCTGGACACGGAGGCTGTCTACCTCGGGCAGGATTCAGCGCTGACCCGCTTCGCCACGAACCGGATCCACCAGAACGTGCGGGAGCACGACGCGACCCTTCAGATTCGCGTGATCGATGGCGGCCGGATCGGGGTTGCGAGCACCAACCTGCTCAACGAGCGAGGCATCCGCGACGTCGTCGAGCGAGCAACCGCGATCGCCGAGCGCTCGGCGCCCAATCCGCGGGCGGCAGTGCTTCCGGAGCCCGACGGCCGCGAGCACGATCCGGACCTCGGCTACGTGCCTGCCACTGCGGATGCGAGCCCCGAGCGGCGGGCCCAGGGCGCGCGTGCGGTCATCGCGGCCGGTGAGGAGAAGAGCCTGGAATCGTCCGGCTCGTTCTCGACATCGATCATGACCGTGGCCGTTGCCAACTCGCGCGGCATCCGCGCACGGCATCGCAGCAGCCGAGCCGGCCTTCTGACGGTCATGATGGATGGATTCGGCTCTGGCGCGGCATCCGGCTACGCCCATGCGGGCGCGACCGACATCGGCGAGATCGACGCCGAGGCGCTCGGTATCGAGGCGGCCGAGAAGGGAGACGCGATGCGCGGCGCCGGGGAGCTGGAGCCTGGTGAGTACGAGGTGATCCTCCAGGAGTACGCCGTCGCCGGGCTGCTGGAGTACCTGACCTACATCGGCTTCTCCGGGCTCGCCCACGAAGAGGGGCGATCGTTCATGGAGCTTGGCCGGCGTTTGATGGGGGAGAGCGTGAGCATCTGGGATGATGGCACCGACGCGTCCGGCATCCCGTCGGTGATCGATTTCGAGGGCGTCACGCGACAGCGGGTGGACCTCATCGAAGACGGCGTGGCGCGAGCAGTGGTGCACGACGCGGCCACCGGGGCTCGAGCGGGCACCGGTTCCACGGGCCACGGGCTGCCGGCTCCCAACCTGCTCGGTCCGATGCCGCTCAACGTGTTCATGGCGCCCGGCACGACTCCTCGCGACGAGCTCATCGCCGGCGTCGAGCGTGGCGTGTGGGTCACGCGGTTCCACTACATCAACCCGGTCCATCCCAAGAAGGCGATCCTGACCGGTATGACCAAGGATGGCACGTTCCTCATCGAACACGGCCGTCTGACGCGGCCGCTCATGAACTTCCGCTTCACCCAGGCGATCCCGGAGGCCCTCAGCGACGTCCGCGCCATGAGCGAAAGCACGCAGCTCCTGCCGGGCGAATTCATCGGAGCCTACCGGGTCCCTGCTTTGCATCTCGGCTCGTTCAACTTCACCGGGGTGACCGCCGGGGAGGGCGGGGAGTGACGGTGGCGGCCCCGCTCGAGCTCCGCATCGGAGACCTTCTGCGCCTGCGCAAGAAGCATCCCTGCGGGAGCCGCGCTTGGGCCGTCGTCCGGCTTGGTGCCGATATTGGCCTCGTCTGCGACGGCTGTCGCCATCGGATCCTGATGGACCGCCTGGACGTGGAGCGCCGGTTCACCGAGTACCTGGCGCGCGGCCCCGAGCCAGAGTAGACCGATGGCGCACATCGAGCTGCCACCCGACGCAGGCATCGGCCCGGACCTTTCAGACGCAGGATCGGTGTTCAAGAACCGCAACTTCGTCTACCTGTGGTCCGCGCAGACGCTGAGCCAGCTCGCGAGCAACATGGTTCTCGCAGCGCTCATCGCGACCGTGGTGACGACGACCGGGTCACTGACCGCCAACGCCGTCCTGATCCTCACCTTCCTCGTCCCGGCGGTCCTCTTCAGCACGCTCGGTGGCGTGTTCGTGGAGCGTGGGGATGCGAAGCTGATCATGCTCGTGACGAATGTCGTTCGCGCCGTCGGAGTGATCCTGTTCATCTTCGTGGCGCCCACGACGAGCACCGCGATCGTGCCGCTGGTGTACCTCATCAACTTCCTGGTGGCCACGGCGACGGCGGTCTTTGCGCCGGCAGAGCTGACCGCGATTCCGCGCATCGTCGAACGGCGCCACCTGATGGCCGCCAATTCAATCTTCATCATCACCATCAACGCCACCTTCGCCATCGGATTCGGCTTTCTCGGCCCACTCATTCTCAACGTTCTCGGTTCGACCGGTGTCTACATCCTGGTGGCGTTGATGTTCGCGCTCTCCGCGGCGGCCATCGTTCCGCTGCCGTCGGTCAAGCCGGATCACGCAGCGCCAGCTGTGCGCGCCGCGGCCGGCCGCGCGGTGCGCGAGCTGGCCGGTCAGCTGGCAGAGGGAATGAGCTTCATCCGTGCCAATCGCCGGATCGCCTGGAGCCTGACCTATCTCGGGGTCGCAGCCAGCCTGATCGGCGTTCTCGGCGCGATCGGCCCGGGCTTCGCGACCGACATCCTCCGGCTGCGGGCCGAGGACTTCTTCTTCATCATGGGTCCCGCAGGGATCGGTGCCGTGGTCGGTATCCTGTTCCTGAATTCGTATGGCAAGGGTCTCCCGAAGAGGCTCACGATCGACATCGGCCTGATCGCCATGGGGATCACCCTCATCGCACTGGCGCTGGTCCGACCGATTACCTCCTTGTTTGGTCCCGCCTTCTCGCCAATCGAGAACGCCATCCCCTCGATCGCCCCTTTCGTGAGCCTGATCGCGGTGGTCGTGGTCATCGCCGTCTTCGCGGGCCTCGAATACGCGTTCGTGGCGATTCCGTCACAGACGGCGCTCCAGGAAGAGCTGCCGAGCGAAGTACGCGGACGAATCTTCGGGATCCTGAACACGCTCCTGTCGGTCGCTTCATTTCTACCGGTCATCGCCGCCCCGGCGGCGGCCGACGTGATCAACATCGCCTTCCCCGGCGCCGGTATCCCGGTCGTCATGGCATTCCTGGGATTCGCAACCTTCTGGGCGGGGATCGCCTCGTGGCGACGTAATTCGCGTGCCGGTCTCCATCAGCACGATCAAGGACCGTCTGCGCCCGCGGATGCTGTCGATGACACCGCAGCACCGGGCGTTCCGAGCAGGGCCGATCCGGCGCAGCCGTCCCATCGCCGGAGGCGCCGACGCCCGCCGGCTGCCGATGGCGACTAGGCTCTTCGCTGGCGCATTTCTCGCTGCATCCGCGATCGTCGCCTGGGTGACGATCACCATCCCGCTGGCGGCGCGAGCACTCCAACTCGGCATCGCGTTGTCGATGGCCTACGTGGCCTGGTTGGCGTGGCGAGGCAGCCGCGTCCTTCGCGCCGCCCTCGACGACGCTCGCAGCGCCACCAGGGAGCCGACCGGCCTCGCGAATGACCTGCCCTTCGTCTCGCTCATCGTACCGGCGCGAAACGAGGAACGTGTCATCGGTGACACGGTCAGGTCGCTCTCGGCGCTTCGGTACCACCGGTCGGGAATCCCGGCGTACGAGATCCTCGTGATCGACGACGGCTCGACCGACGGGACCGGCGATGCTGCCCGCGCCGCCATGCCGACCGATGGCGCAATCGAGGTTCGCCGGCGTGAGCCGGGCACGGGCCCCGCGACCAAGGGCGCGGTTCTCGCCTACGCGATGCCGTACCTGGCCGGTGCGGTGGTCGGGGTCATCGACGCGGACACGCGCGTTGAGCCGACGTTCCTCGAGCGAGCGATGAGCGCGTGGCGTCGCGATCCGGATGCCGACGCGCTCCAGGTCGCGCGCCTGCCGCGCAATGCATCGGTCTCGTGGCTGACGCGATCCCAGGCGGAAGAGCAGTTGATGGATCTCGCCAGCCAGTGTGGACGCTGGGTCACCGACGGCACCGCCGAGCTGCGGGGGAACGGGATGTTCGTGCGGCATGTGGCATTGGAGGCATCGGGTGGCTGGAGTGAGGTCGCGCTGACCGAGGATCTCGAGCTCTCGACGAGGCTCT
>JACDBZ010000270.1 GCA_013694645.1 Chloroflexota bacterium | reverse complement strand
GGCCAATTGAGCTGGCCCTGCGCCCTTGACCTTACGCGAGGGGCGTGCTGAGCTGGCCGTCGATCAACGGCTCGCCCACGATCGCAGCCATCCGCTCGGCAATCGCCCACCAGTCAAACTCCGCGGTCACGCTTGAAGCGGGCACGCTGACGCATCGGTCCGAAGGCAGGTAGATGGGCAGGATGCGGTCGAGGATGACCTCGATCTCATCGCGAAACGCGTCATTGGTGGAGCGCACGCCGTCAGCCAGGAGCCCGATATCGGGGAGCAGCCGCACCGAGAGGTCATAGGTGGCCGCCCAGCGGCGAATCAGCGGCTCGACGCCGAATGGATCCTCGCCGCCGGTGACGCGGAGGTAGTAGGCAAAGTTGTCGACCACCGAGCGGTCGGTGACGAGCACATCGGCACGCTTCGCGAGCTCGAGCTCCTGCTGGACCTGCGTCATCAGGACCCAGAGCTGCGCCTCCGACGTGGCGCCTTCGTTGAGGCCGAGCGGGTTGAAGCGGACCACCTCGCGACCGACCTCGACGGAGCGTCCGGCCCGGCCGATCGTCGAGGCGAAGGCGTGCACCGCGTTCGACTTCCGCACTGAATGTGAGCCGATGAAGGCGATCTTGGCATGACGATCCCAGGACATGGCGAAAGCCTACAGGCAGGCGCCGGTGTCAACGGCGGCGGTGGAGCCAAGGAAGGGGCCGAGGCTTGCCATCGCCTGGTCGGCGCCGATGGCGTAGCCGACCTCGTCGTTCAAGCGCGATGCGCCGAAGATCACGCCGCCGGCCGTCCCGGGTGCCACGATGAGCGGCCCGCCGCTGTTTCCACGTCGGATGGCGGAGCGCAGCTCGACCACGCTTCGCTGTGACGTACCGCCGCCGTAGATATCCGGGCCGCTGATCTCGTACGTGGCGGTCACGGCAGCGGCCGTGAACGCCAGGTCGCCGCCGCCCGGGTATCCGAGCGCCACGCCCGCCGTGCCGCGGGCAGGTGCCTGCGCCGTGAGCGTGAGGGCTGGAGCCTGCGCCGCGGCCACGTGGAGCAGGGCGAGGTCGGCCTCATCATCGAAGGCCACGACGATCGCGGTGAAATCTGCTTCGCCGATACTGACGGTCGTATCGGTGCTGCCGGCGACGACGTGAGCATTTGTGACCGCGTGCGTGTTCGAGATGAAGAACCCGCTGCCGACCGAAAGCCCGCGGCCGCACCCGCTGCTCGCGATCTTGGCCGTGCTTGCAAGCGCGGACTGCGCGAGCGCGCGCGTTTCCTCGTCGGCCGGCAGGTCGACCGGTTCGGCGGGCGGAGGCTCGAGGCCGGTGAAAAGCTGCGGCAGGTCGGTCGTGTCGAGGAGGCTGAGCAGGCGGCCGGCGAGCGCCATCGGCGGCGGGAGCTGTCCGGTGGCCAGGCGAATGGCGATTGAGTCGCGTGCCAGCGGCGCCAGGTTTGGCGCCATCCCGGCGGCCAGCATGCCGCCGAAGAGCCAGACCAGCAGGACCACGTGAGCCGCGCCGACTGCCGCTCCCCCGAAAGCGTCCAACGGTCTCAGCGGGCTGCCACGGATCTCGCGGCTCATGGTGGCTCCAATCGCGGCCCCCACGGCCTCGCCGCTGATGACGAATGCGCCGAGGCCGAGCAGCGTGACGACGGCCCGCATCGGCTGCTCAATCTGCGCCAGCGGCTCGCGAAGGATGGTCGCCAGGAAGAGGGCCAGGGCGAAACCGCCGACCGCGCCGACCAGTCCGAGCACGGGGCCGAAGAATCCGGCACGCGCCCCGGCAACGACACCGAGCGCGAGCAGTACGAGCACGAGGACGTCGAGGACGTTCATGGGCCGCCAAGCCTAGCGGCTCAGCGATCGGGAACGTTTCGCCGCGTGCGGAAGGCGAGCAGGCTGGCCGCCGCAATGACCAGAACGGCCGAGCCCACGATAATGGCGGTCAGTGGCAGCGGCCCGGGTTCGTCGGGCTGATTCGTTGCCGCGGGCCGCGAGAACTCGGAAGGTCGGAGATCAGCCAGGTCAGGCGTCCATTCGCGCGTGGCTGAGCAGCCATCGTCGCGGAGTGAGCCCTCGACACTGGTAACGGCGAAGAGGTATCGGCCACCGTCAACGTATGTCCGATCGACCGATGTGAATGTGCTCGGATCATCGGGACCGCCATGGACGGTCACCGTCCCATCAAGCGTGGGGCCGTGCCATATCTCCTCGACGCTCACAAGGGCCGTCCGGTCAGCATTGTTCAGCCCGATGACCGTACCGACGAAGACGGCATCGGCCAGGGCGAGGTGCTCATCGAGAGCCGGGAGGGCTGCACAGGAAGCCGCGGCCGGCGACGACGCCAGGATCATGGCGGCGAGTGCCAGCAGGGGTGGAAGTCTCCAGCGGATTCGCATGGACCCTCCGACGCTGACAACATGTTCTGGGTTGCACGACCGGGTGTAGTGTATCGGCTCCTTCAGCATTCACCCGCGTCGTCATCGGCGCGTGAGGCAGAGAAGTCGACCAGGAGGACGTGATATTCATGGCGCGAATCGTCCGCGCTGCGCTGCTCCAGGCGGAGTGGACCGGCGACAAGGAATCCATGATCCAGAAGCACGTCGACTACGCGCGCAAGGCAGCGGCGGATGGCGCAAAGGTGATGTGCTTCCAGGAGCTTTTCTACGGCCCCTACTTCTGCCAGGTCCAGGACCCGCAGTACTTCAGCTACACCGAGCACATTCCCGACGGGCCGACCACGAAGCGGATGCAGGAGCTGGCGAAAGAGACCGGCATGGTGCTCATCGTTCCGATGTACGAGGAGGACGAGCAGGCGCAGGGCATCTACTACAACACCGCCGCGGTGATCGATGCCGATGGCACCTACCTGGGCAAGTACCGCAAGACGCACATCCCGCAGGTCAAGGGCTTCTGGGAGAAGTTCTACTTCCGGCCAGGCAACATGGGCTATCCCGTGTTCGACACCGCGGTCGGCAAGGTCGGCGTCTACATCTGCTACGACCGCCACTTTCCCGAGGGTGCGCGCGCGCTGGGCCTCAACGGCGCCGAGATGGTCTTCATTCCCTCAGCCACCTCGCGGGGCCTGTCCGAGTATCTGTGGCGCATCGAGCAGGTCTCGCATGCTGTTGCGAACGGCTACTACGTCGGCACCATCAACCGCGTGGGCATCGAGCCGCTCGGCGACA
>JACDBZ010000135.1 GCA_013694645.1 Chloroflexota bacterium | reverse complement strand
TCGGGCAACGACCGGAATTTCGGTCGAAACCTGCCTGCGCCGGTACGACCGAACGATCCGGCGTGCGGGAAGGAGTCCGCGACAGCTTCGCGAACTGCCCTCAGTCCCTGATAGCAGCCTGCCGTCGCGCGATAAGCCGCATCAAGGGCGGGGCCCAGGATCGCCCCCGCAGCGCCCACGCAATCGCGGCCATGGCGGCGAGAGCCCCGGCGACGAGCTTGAGGCCGGATGCGCTGATGAGATCGCCACGCTCACCCTGCGGCGGGTCAGGGAATTGGAATGCGTAGTTCCAGGGCGGCAGCGCACGCGCCGCGTTGATGTACCAGTCCGGCATCGGCAATGCTGCGCCGAGAGGAAAGACCACGACAGCGGCAACCACCACGAGTGCCAGGTACCCGATCGCCAGCTGGCGCCAGGCCGGCCGACGCAGGAGCTCGTCCACCACGTAGGCGATGGCGATCATGGCGAAGATGACCGCGGTCAGGTAGTGATACGCGAACGACGCGCGCTCGATGCGCGTCCACGGAGCCATCTGGAAGGCGAATGCAGCGACGACCAGGACGAGGGCCGCCGAGCGGCGCTTCCAGGCCAGCACCGAGCAGACGACGATGGCGGGGACGCCGGCCCAGAGCAGGATCGGGTTGCCGCCGTTGTAGATGACCGCGATCTGATCGCCGTCATATGAGCTGTTGAAGAACCAGGTCGGCTTGAGGCCGAGCGGCCAGCTCCACCATGGCGCCGAGCTGGCGTGGCCTGCGGTCAGGCCATAGTGGTAGCCGAACATCTGCGCGTGCAGCTCCTCGAGCGACCAACCGTAGCCCGGCCCGGCATCCGGACCGGCGAAGGAGTGCCCGAGCTGGAGGTACGGGATGTAGGTGAGCGCGTACACCGTCAGCGGAATGACGAGCAGGCAGACGCCGATCCATGACCATGCAAAGCCCCCCATCTCGGCGGGCTGTTGCCAGCGTGCGTCCGACCTCGGATCTCGCAGTGACCGCCATGCCCTCCACGCCAGGAGGATCCCGGCCACGCCGAGCATCAGCCACGCGGGCCACGCGGCCTGGGCACCGCGCGTCAGCACGCCGAAGAGCATCTCCACCGCGCTTCCGGGATTGCGGCCCTCCACCTGGCCATAGCCGAGCGCGAAGGCCAGTCCGACGCCACCGAGCACCACGCCCGTTGCCGGCAGCGCGAGCATCGCGCTGCGCGCGTCGATCCGTATCGGCCGCGCGTGGACGATGGCCAGCGCGACACCCAGCACCAGGACCATGGTCGCCAGGAATGGCCATGGCGCGCCGATCCCGCCCACGACCGTGGCAAAGGCAACCAGCGCGACCAGCAGCAGGCGGCCAAGGCTCGAGCGGGCAAGGACCAGGATCCAGATTCCGGCGAGCGCATAGAAGCCGACCCACTTGGTGGCGGCCGCCAGGCCGATCAGAACGCCGACCAGCGGCAGGACCCACCATGCGCTGCGCGACCAGCGGCCCGACCAGACCTGCCAGAAGGCAAGATAGGCGGCCACGATGAACACCGTCACGAAGATGTCGTTCATGGCGATGCGACTCATCACGTAGCTCATGCCATCGATCGCCACGAATCCGGCCGCGAGGAGCGCGATGCGCCGGCGTCCGAACATGGTGGCCGCCAGCAGGTAGACCAGCGCCACCAGCAGGGCGCCGAACAGGACACCCGCCAGGCGCCACGCGAACGCGTTGCTGCCCGCGTCCACGCGGACGAGCGCGCCATCACCGGTGCTCAGGACCAGCCGACCGTGGTCATCTTGCTGACTGTCGCCGCTGACGTCGAAGGCCATGGCCAGGGCGGGAGCGGGAAGGATTGTCTGGTCGAACGAGGCAAGGCCGGCGCTCGTGTCGTTGCGCCCGTCGATGTGCGGCTCGACGGGCCACACCACCGGCTCACCCGCCCCCGTCACGCCGGCCACGTAGACCAGGTTGGCGATCGCCTGGTAGCCGATCAGCGACGGTGCTCCGGGAAGCGGCACAAGATCAGTCAGCGTCTGGGCATCGGCGTCGATGGCGGCCAATCCGCCGGCGGTCGCTGGGTGCTCGTCGTTGGCGGCAAGAGCACCGGTGATCGCAAAGAGTTGCTGGTCGTCGCCGCCGCCACGCGTCGCGACCGGCCCCACGAGCGGTGCATCGATGGTGACGACTCCGAGCTCCTCGCCATCGGCATCGAGCAGCGGTTCCAGCGTCGAGCCATCAAGGAACACCACGGCGTTGCGCGCTGGATCGGTGGCTGCCACGAATCCGGCGTCGTCCCCGGTCGCGTGCACCCACGCGATGCCGCCGTAGGTGCCGCCGGCTGATGCCCGCACCTCGTCGGTTGTGCCGTCGACGAGCGCGACGCCGTCAGGGCCGCGGACCAGGATCACCTCTGCGTCGCGCGGCACGTCGACCTGCGTGACGCCGGCGAGCCGCGTCCTGATCGATGGGCCGGCCGGCGGGGCGCGGCCGTCGGGCGACGCCAGCAGCCCCGCGAGCTCGTAGCTCTCGACCGTCCCGACATCGCCGCGTCCGACGAGGAGCCGTGGCGCGTCGGCGTCGTATGCAACGGAGGCGATCGGTCCTCCGGCGTTCCACCGTCCGAGCTCTTCTCCACGTTCGGCATCGGAGGCGACGATAATCGAACCGCCGACCGTGGCCGTGAAGGCGATCGACCGAGCGTGACCAATCGATGAGCTGCGTGGCGCGACCGCGATCGTCGGCGACGGTCCATCGAGGTCGCTGTTGCCGACGATCTTGTTCGGATCCGCGAAGACGATGCCGGCCGCGATCAAATACTTCGCCAGCATCGGATGCGTCCATTCGTAGACATCCCGATCCCAGTCGTTCTGCCAGTTGCTGAGCCATTCCGCGGCTGAGCGCGCGTGGTAGACCTCGTCGAAATGGTGGCCGCGTGGCACCTCGAGCCGCCACAGGCGGAATACGAGCCCGAAGACCACCAACCCGAGCAACAGCAGCGCGTCGCGCCGATCCAGGCGGCGGGTCGGCTCGCGCAGGTAGGCGTCGGCGGGGTTGCGCCTCAGCCAGCCGAACCGCCCGGCGCCACGTGGCTCGGACTCGGCCAACACTTCGGCCGCCCAATCCGGGGCGCGCGGCGCACGCTCCGGGGCCACCGCCACGACGTCCTCGCGTTCAACGATGACGGAGCGGTCCACCCCCGGTCGCACCACTGTCAGCAACGACCGCCATGCGACGGCGCCGAGCAGGACGACGGCCATCAACGAGAGGAGCCAGATGCCCCAGTCGGAGAGCAGCGTGGCGGTCAGGAACGGATCCTGGGGCATCGGCAGCCCGTCGGCGCCGGGGTTGATGACGCCGCCCGCAAAGGACCAATCCTCGGTGTAGACCCAATAGATGTTCGCGAAGAACGACAGTGTCACCCCGCCGTAGATCCATGGCCACGGGCGCCCGGAGAGGACGAGCGGTGCAGCCAGGGCGAGTGCCGGGAACAGGTACCGCTCATGCACGCGGGTCGGAAGCACGAAGAACGCGATTGCGAGCAGCAGCGAGGCGAGCAGCACGCCCCGCAGGTCGTCGCGTCGAGCGACCTGGACGAACGCCAGCAGCGCGGCCGGGACGAAGAGCGCGGTCCCGACCTGCTGCCAGGTGAGCGAGAGCGGACCCAGCGCCAGGCCCAGCGCCGTGTCATCGCCCCAATGGAGCGAGTCACCCAACCCGCTCCACGGATTGCGCCACAGGTTGAAGGCATTGACCGAGAGCCCGGTGTAGGTGCCCGCCGCCTCGACGAACTTGCCGATCAGGCTCCCGCTCGGGTCGGCCTCGGGGAGGAAGCCGAGCAACCCTCGCGGGTCACCACCCTCCAGGGGTGCATAGAGCGTCATCCCGAACGGCAGCATCAGCACGGTCAGGGTCCCGAAGCCGACCGCCAACGAGGTGAGAACGCGCAGCGGGTCGCGCCGATCATGGTGGAGTGGGTCACTCGAGCGGCCGACGAGGTGGCGTCGAATGCCCACGATGGCCACAATCGGCACCAGGAAGGCGAACTGGAACTTGACCAACAGGGCGACGACGGCACCGAGGGCCGCGACCTCCGTCCAGCCACGAGCCAACGCATACACCGTCGCCAGCAGGACGAGGGTGCCCACCGAGTCGATCTGACCCCAGACCGACGAGTCGAAGATGGTCCCGGGGTTGAACAAGTAGATGGCGGCGGCCGCGATTCCCAGCGTCTCCGCCCTGACGGGGAAGTGCGCCCGCTCGACCAGCTCGTCCCCCCAGCGACGGCAGATCACGAACAGGAGCCAGGCGATGGCAACATCGGCGAGGATGCCCGGTACCTTGACCAGACCGCCGGTCGCATCCTGGCCGACCAGAGGACCAAGCGCGCCGCCAACGAAACCGAGCAGCCAGAGCACGTACAGGTAGCCCGGCGGATAGTCGCTGAAGTAGCCTTGCTCGTAGAACTGAGATGGCCCGACGCTTGCTAGCCGCTGACTCCATGCGGTGAAGTCGCCGATGTCGATCGAGAACCCGCTCTGGGGCAGGTAGACGGCGGCGACGAAGAGGCGCAGGGCAAGGCCGAGGACGAGGATCGTCGTGAGGATCGTGCCGGCGTCGAAGCGCCGAAACAGATCGGATACCCCAACACCCCGTCGGCCGACGGGGCCACGGGCCATCAGGTGCAGCGCCCTCGAAGGGTGCGCCGTTTCGTCATGCGCGCCAAGGTGGCGGTGAGTATACATCGAGCCTCCGACGGCTCAGAGAGGAGCCGAGTTTCGCCGTCGAGCACGGTGAGAGGCTGGATCCCCCACACCGACAATGCGGTCGCCTTCGCGGCCGTGCTGGTCACGCTGCTCGCCCTGGGGATCTACCTGCGCACGATGCTGCCGGCGACCGGCTTCTGGGACACCGGGGAGGCGCAGACCGTGCCCCCGACCCTCTCGATCTTCCATCCGACCGGGTTCCCGACGTATCTGATGCTCGGCTGGCTCTGGAGCCAGCTGCCGATCGGGGAGGTCGCGTGGCGCATGAATCTGCTCTCGGGCGTCTCGGTGGCCCTTGCCGCCGGGTTCGTCGTCCTGACCACGGCACACCTGATCGGCGAGCGGGATCGGGCCATGCGCGCGACGGCTGCCGGCGTTGCCGGAGCGGCCTTCGCCTTCGCGTCCGAACCGTGGGAGAACGCGACCCGCGCCGATGTGCATGCCATCAGCATCCTGTCGGTCACGATCCTGGTGTGGCTGCTTCTCACATGGCGGGCGGCCGAACGGTCGCGGTCACGCCGAGCGGGTGGCTGGCTGGTGGGGGCATCGCTGACGTTCGGGCTGGGTCTGGGTGTCCATCCGCTCATCGGCCTCTTCGCCTTCGGCATCGTCGTGTGGCTCTTCGTCGTCGACGGCCGGTTCTGGCGACGGTGGCGCCTCATCGCGCTGTGCGCGGCAGCGGTCACCATCGGCATCGGCTCGTTTGCCTTCATCTGGTTTCGAGCCATCAGCGACCCGGAGCCGCCGCTCTTCTACGCGCGGCCGGACACGTGGGACCGGTTTCGCTACCTAGTCCTGGCCGAGCAGTTCAGCGGCCTGTTCCAGGACTTCCGAGAGCCCCTCGCGGATCTCCGCAGCAAATGGGCGGACGCCGAACCCGTGCTGGCCGCCCAGTTCGTGACTCCCGGCTGGCTGCTGATCGCCATCGGCGCTGCGATCGTTGCCGCGCGTTCCATGGGCACCTTCGCCGTGCTCGTCCTGTTCGTGATCGGCAACGTGCTGTACTCGATGAACTTCCGAGACGGCGATATTGATCGCTACTACATGCCGACCGTGGCCGTGCTGGCGCCACTCCTCGGGGTGGCGCTGGCGACCATCGGCGCGGCATGTGCCCAGGCCCTCGCCGAGATCGGACGACGGCTCGTCACGACCACACGTGCTCGTCGCTCGCTGGCGGCGCTCGGCGGCGGGCTCGTGCTGGGGCTGGGGGCCCTGCTGCCGGCTGCCTCCCTGGTGACCGGCTACGACGCGCACGATCAGAGCCAGAACCGAGACGCCGATGACTGGGTCGCGTCCGTCCACGAGCTCCTGCCGCCGAACGCCGTCGTGGTCAGCTGGTGGAGCTACAGCACGCCACTCTGGCACCATCGCTGGGTGCACGGCGAGCGCCCGGACGTGACGATCATCGATGAGCGCGACATCCTCGACGACGGGTACCGTACGATGAACAACGCGATCCGCGCGCATTTCGGCAGGAGGCCGGTCTACGTGGTGCTCCCGGACTGGGAGCGCGCGAACGTCACCGAGCACTGGGAGATGAGCACGCTGCCCACGCTTCCCGGATTCACCCGCCTCCTTCTCATCGAGGGTCCAGCGACATGACCGAGCCCGCCCACCCGCGGTTGACCTTCTTCTTTCCCGCCTTCAATGAGGAGGAGAACGTTGCCGAGACGGTGCGCCGTGCCATCGGCGAGATCGGACTGCTGGTGGATGGCTCGATCGAGGTCCTGATCGTCGACGACGGATCGACCGACCGAACGCCTGAGTTGGCCGATGCTCTGGCCGCGGACGACCCGCGCGTCCGCGTCCATCACCAGGAGAACCGCGGATACGGCGGCGCGCTGCGGGCGGGCTTCGCCAATGCCGCCGGCGGGTTGATCTGCTTCAGCGACGGCGATCTGCAGTTCGACCTGCGCGAGATGTCCCGCCTGCTGTCTCGGCTCGAGGATCCGGCCGCGAAGGCGGTCAACGCGGTGATCGGCTACCGCATCAAGCGCCGCGACCCGCCGCATCGGATCTTCATCGCCAAGAGCTACAACGCCATCGTATCTGTGCTGTTCGGCCTTCGAGTTCGAGACATCGACTGCGCCATGAAGCTCTTCCG
>JACDBZ010000204.1 GCA_013694645.1 Chloroflexota bacterium | reverse complement strand
CCCATGTTGTACATCTCGGTTCCCGTCGCGCAGGTGACGCCGAGCGTGCCTTCCGCACAGTACTCGGGATATCCGCTCACCAGGTCGAGCTGCGTCACCGGGTCGTAGTTGGCGCCGGCGTCCTGCTGGAACCAGATGCGGAAGCCGACGAGGTCGCCGTCCGTCTCATCGGTGCAGTGGCCGGCGGTGAGGAACACCGTGGGGCTCAGCAGCGAGCCGGAGCAGCGGTGGCTGAAGTCCGGATCGGCGTCGAGGTCGGTCTCGTTGCCGTCATCGGCGACGTAGAAGGCGATGAGCCCGACGAAGGGGTGCTCGAAGTCGTCGACGTAGGTGCCGGTGATCGCCGTGGCCGGCGTCACGGCGAGCAGCAGCCCGGCGATGATCGCCACGGCCGTGAGCCCAATCCATTTGCGCATGTGCCTCTCCCGTGCTGAAGGATCGATGGTTGCAGCCCCGGAGAAGCAGGACCCATGCCGCGCGACCTCGCTCGACGTTACTGCTGCTTGCGGGCGCGCGCATATGCAGCCGCGTATCGTAGGCGACAGCCGGCGAGACGTGGACAACCGCGGCGACTCGGGGGCATCCCGAGTCCTTCCGTCACACCAACGAATGAGAGGTAGGCAATGACGAGACCGCGGCGAGTCCTCCACAGCCCGTCGACCGAGCCGGAGCCTGTCGATCCGTCAGCATTTCCTGGGCTCGAGGAGCGTCGAGGAGCCGATGGCGGAGCTGCAAGCGAGCGCTGGCGCAACCTCGTTGCATCAAACTCGACGATCATCGCAGACGGCGCCATGGGCACGATGCTGTTTGCCAATGGGCTGATGTTCGGCGATCCGCCGGAGGTCTGGAACCTCTCGAAGCCGGATGTCGTGCGACGGATCCACCGCGGCTACCTGGACGCTGGCTCGCAGATCCTGATGACCAATACGTTCGGTGGAAACCGAATGCGGCTCAGCCTGCACGGCCTCCAGGACCGGGTCGCGGAGATCAACCAGACCGCCGCGATCCTCCTGGGGAACGAGGCCGATGCAGCCGGCGGAGACGCCCTCGTCGCCGGTGACATCGGACCAAGCGGCGCGATTCTTGCGCCGACCGGCACGCTCGACTATGACGAGGCGGTCGACATCTTTGCCGAACAGGCGGCGGCACTCATCGCCGGCGGCGTCGATCTCATCTGGATCGAGACGATGTCCGACCTGAGGGAGATCAAGGCCGCGATCGAGGGCGTCCGGCGCATCTCGCCCGGCATCGCGCTGATCACAACGATGACCTTCGACACCCGGGGCCACACGATGATGGGGGTCTCCCCGGAACAGGCGGTCACATCGCTCAGCGCCTGGGGCGCGGACGCGATCGGTGGCAACTGCGGCAACGGTCCGGACGAGCTCGTCACGGTCATCGAGAGAATGCGCGCCGTCAACCGGGACGCGATCCTCGTCGCCAAGTCGAACGCCGGGATGCCGGAACTGGTCGACATGCAGGCGGTCTACCGCTCCGATCCCGACACGATGGCAGCGGCGGCGCTCCTCATGCGCGGGGCGGGCGCCTCGGTCATCGGCGGCTGCTGCGGGAGCACCCCGGAGCATGTCCAGGCGATCGCGTCCCGCGTGGCGGGGTGACATCAGGCTCGATAATGCCGAACGGCTGCCCGCCCGCTCCATCGGAACGCGAAGGTCACCACAACGCCAGGCCGGTCTCCTCGTCAGGCTGACGGACGAGTGAGACGCCACCCAGCTCACGGATCATTACCTCGCCCGCGAAGATCTCACAGCCGCGGAGCAGATGGCCGCCGACCGTCGCACCGTCCTCCTTGGCGAATGTGGCGTGGGCGTGGAGGAAGGGACGGCCGTCGCGCATCGAGATATTGCCCACGAAGCCGACGATCTCGTGATGCGTCGCTGAATCGAGCTCTCGGTAGCGGTGATCGTCCTGCTCGTAGTAGGCGTAGCTCGCATGACGCACGGCCCCGATCACCGTGACCTGCGCGGTCGTGATCCCGTGCTCCGCGCAGAAGCGCTCGATCTCTTCGACCAGGTCCGAGCCTGTCGCCAGGCGCCCCACGAACGCTCGGCCGGCGGTCGCCTCCCAGAAGCGCATCGGTCCTCCTTATTCGAACTGCTTGAGGTGGCGGACGATCGGCATGGAAGCGGCAACGCGCGCCGGGTAGAGCCCGGCAATGGCCGCGATGCCCGTGCCGACCAGGATCACGGCGATCAGCAGCCCCCACGGAAGCCGGAAGCCACCGCCGAGATCCGCCGATGCGCCGCCGTTCACCAGCGCGTAGGCGACCGCCAGGCCGGTGATGATGGCGAGCACGCCAGCGATGGCGCCCATGATGGCGGCCTCGGCGACGACCATGGCCTGCACCTGCCCGACCGTCATGCCGTGTGCGCGAAGGATCGCGATCTCGCGCACGCGCTCGCTGATCCCGATGCCGAGGGTATTGACGATGCCCAATGCGCCGATGACGACCGCGATGAGCGCGAGCACATCGAAGAGGCCCACGAGCCGATCGAGCGAGCGGCCCAGGTCGCCGGCGAGCTCGCGAGCGGTGAGCGGCTGCGCCGCCAACTGCGTGGCAGTATCGCGCACCGCGCTGGCGAAGACGGACGGGGCGATCCCGGGCTGCGGCACCATGACCCACAGGGACGCGGTCGTGACGCCGAACCGATCGCGTGCGTCCGCGGCGCTGATGAGCAGGGCGCCGTCCGCTGTCCGTGCCGGGATCGTGTACTCGACGATACCCGCGATCGTGAATTCGCCCGCCTCCACGCCGGGCTGTCCAAGGGTCAGCGAATCCCCCACTCCGACTCCGACGCGGGCGGCGAACGAGGCCGGGACCAATATCGCGCCCCCATCGCGCAGGGCGGCATAGGCGTCCGCGCGCGCGGCGCCTGCCACGATGAGCGCGCCTTCATCCTGGAAGACGTTCGGGTCGATCCCGGCCAGGATGACCTCCTCCTGTTCGTCGCCGACCATGCGGACGGCAGGCAGCTCGAGCACCGGGCTCGCGACCTGGAGCCCGGACGTGGCCTCGAAGGTCGGACGGAAGGACTCCACGTCGAGCGGCACGCTGCTCCGGATCGCGTTGCCGCCCGGCAGGATCGATGCAACCCAGCGTTCGGCGCCCCAGCGGGCCGACTCCGCCACCGTGCCGAGGGCGACGACCGCAGCCAGCGCGATCATCATCGCTCCGACCGTCAGTCCGGTCCGCACCCGATCACGCGACAGGTTCGCGCGTCCGAGAAGTCCCTGTGCGCCGAAGATCCACTCGAACGGACGGCCGATGACGCTGCCCAGCGGCTCGAGGATGTATGCGGTGGCGACTGCACCGCCGAGGAGAATCGCCAGGGACAGAAGAAGGGAAAAGAGCGGCGTGCCGGCTCGCTCGGTCGGCAGGAGCAGGATGCCGAATCCCACCACGACAAGCTCGGCGACGACCAGCGTGCGCAGCCGGTCGCTCAGCCCCGGCCCGGATTGGCGCGACGGCCGAAGGGCGGCCAGGGGTGATAGCCGGGCGGCTCGCAGGGCGGGCACGATGGACCCGGCCACGGTCACGCCGAGGCCGAGCGCGAAGGCGAATGCCAGCCCGAGCGGCGGAATCGGCAGACCGGCCACGAGCGCCGCCCGCGTCGACGCCAGGAAGGCGATCATCCCGGCAGCCAGGATGATGCCGACCACCAGGCCGAGCGCACTGCCGGCAACACCGAGCGCAATGGCCTGCCGCAGCACGAGGCCCAGCACCTGCCGTGACGTGGTCCCGGCCGCTCGCAGCAGGCCAAGTTCCCGGGTCCGCTCACCCACCGTCATGGCCAGCGTGTTTCCGACCAGGAAGGCACCGACCACCATCGCAACGAGCCCGAACAACAGGGCGACGCTGGTGAAGCTGGCCTGCGCGGAGGCAAGCCGTTCGGCCGCATCGGTTGCCGTCTCCACGATGAAGGGCTCACCGAGACTGGCGGTCACCCCAGCCAGGGTTGCGGTGACGTCACCTTCGCCGAGGTCAAGGTCGAGGTAGCGGATCGGGGCCGGCACCAGGAAGGACTCGTCCAGCGTCGCGCGCGACACGACCAGCACGTCCCCCTGCTCGAGCGCGGCGAAGCCGGTCTCGGCCATCAGGCCGATGATGCGGAGCGGCGGGATACCCTCGCGGCGTCCATCGAGCCGCAGCTGGTCTCCCACGTCGAGTCCGCGACGCGCGGCCCACGACGCGGAAACGAGCGCATCGGTCGGACTGTCGGCTGAGAGAGGTACGCCGGCCACCAGCCGCGGTTCCCGCACGCGCGCATCGA
>JACDBZ010000139.1 GCA_013694645.1 Chloroflexota bacterium | reverse complement strand
AGACTGGGAGGTTCGAGCGATGGCAAAGGGCAGGGATCGACCAAAGAAAGAGCCAAAGCGCAAGGCAAAGGAAAAGGCGCCGAAGCTGCCGCCGACAACGTCCTCGTACGAGCCGCCGGCATCGGTCGAGGTGATCAAGCCCAGGCGCAAGGAGCGCACGCCCAGCGACGAGGAATGAACCAGCGCCGCCGGGACCCACACACGATTGATGCAGGAGTGGAACGACAGATGGATGCAGCGGTGGCGATTGCCCAGGTCCCGGTAGAGAGAAACGGAGAGCGCGGCCGCGCCGTCGACGCCGCGATCCTCCAGATCGAGAAGCAGTTCGGCCGTGGGTCGATCATGCGCCTCGGTGACCGCGCGGCCCAGAACGTGGAGGCGATCCCGACCGGGTCCGTTGCGCTCGATCTCGCGCTCGGCGTCGGCGGAGTCCCGCGTGGCCGGATCACGGAGATCTACGGGCCCGAGTCGAGCGGCAAGACCACGCTCTGCTATCACGTGGCCGGTAATGCCCAGCGGATGGGCGGCATCGTGGCCTTCATCGATGCCGAGCATGCGCTCGATCCCGGTTACGCGCGCAACGTCGGCGTCGACGTTGATGAGCTGCTCGTCAGCCAGCCCGATACCGGGGAGCAGGCGCTCGAGATTGCCGAGACGCTCATCCGGTCCAACGGAGTGGACGTCGTGATCGTGGACTCCGTGGCCGCGCTCGTGCCGCGCGCCGAGATCGAGGGCGACATGGGCGATAGCCACATGGGCCTCCAGGCGCGGCTGATGAGCCAAGCGCTGCGGAAGCTGACCGGCGCCATCAATCGAAGCAACACCGCGCTCGTCTTCACCAATCAATTGCGCGAGAAGATCGGCGTCATGTTCGGCAACCCCGAGACGACACCCGGTGGGCGCGCCCTCAAGTTCTACGCCAGCGTGCGGATGGACATCCGGCGCATCGAGACCCTCAAGTCAGGGACCGACGCGATCGGCTCCCGCACCCGCGTCAAGGTAGTCAAGAACAAGGTCGCCAGCCCCTTCCGCGTGGCCGAGTTCGACATCATGTACAACGAGGGCATCAGCGTCGAGGGTGGGCTGCTCGACGTGGGCATCGCCGCAGGCGTCCTATCCAAGACCGGCGCCTGGTTCAACTACGGGGATGTGCGCCTCGGCCAGGGTCGCGAGAACTCGCGCGAGTTCCTCAAGACGAACCCCGAGATCGCCAAGCGCATCGACGATGAGATTCGCGGGCGCGTGGCCAGCATCGAGGTGGGCGTCGACGGGATCAGCGAAGCGGAGTAGACACGGCCGATGCATCGACAGGCCCACCGGCGCGAGCCCGCTGAGCCGCCCGACGCGTCCGCGGCGATGGAAACCGCCGTTCGCTTTCTCGGGGCGCGTCCGCGGACGCGATGGGAGCTCGATCGGCGCCTCCGTCGGGCCGGGGTCGAAGAGGCGATCGTGGCGACCACGCTCGAGCGTCTCGGGGAGCTCGGATATGTCGACGATGCGGCCTTTGCACGTTGGTGGGGCGAGCAGCGCGATCGGCACGCGCCGCGCGGGCGCCGCGCGATCGAGACCGAGCTGCGGCAACACGGCATCGGCCGCGAGGTGATCGAGGCGTATCGGTCGGAGCACGTCCAGCCCGCGCGCGCACCCGAGGACGAGTCGCTGCCCGGAACCGAGGACGAGCGTGCTGCGCACGCGTTGGCTCGACACCTCAGAGGCCGTCCGCTTCCTGATGAGCCGAAGGCCCTTCAGCGCATCGGCATGTTCCTCGTCCGCCGTGGGTTCGATCCCGAGACGGTCCGTGGAGCCCTGCGCCGAGCAGGAAGCTTCGCGAAGGAATCTGAAGGGCGGTAGGGTGCGGGCATGCGCTACGCGTTGATGACGGAGCCCCAGCAGGGGCTGAGCTACGACGAGATCCTGGCTCTGGCCCGGACCGCGGAAGATGCCGGGCTGGAAGCGTTCTTCCGATCTGACCACTATGCAAGCTTTCCCGGCGAATCGGGACTTCCGACGACCGACGCCTGGGCGACGCTTGCAGGGATCGCTCGCGAGACGACCACGATCCGGATCGGCACCCTCGTGTCGCCGGTGACGTTCCGCATTCCGGGGAGCCTGGCCAAGGTGATCCAGACGGTCGACGAGATGAGCGGCGGCCGCATCGAGGCCGGCTTCGGAGCTGGCTGGAACGAGGAAGAGCATGCCCAGCTCGGCATTCCGTTCCCGCACCTGCATGAGCGCTACGACATGCTCGCCGAAGAGCTGGCCATCCTCCACGGCCTGTGGACCGACGACGACGGCTGGTCATTCGCCGGCGAGCATTGGCAGGTCAGGGGTGCGAAGCGCCACGGCGAGCTCGTGCGAGCGGGCCGTCGCCACCCCCACGTGATCCTGGGCGGCAAGGGGCTGCCGCGGATGGCCGCGCTCGTCGCTCGCTTCGGTGACGAGTTCAACCTCATCTCGGCATCGCCCGGGGTCATTTCAGGCGCATATGACCGGATACGCGCCGCGTGCAAGGCATTCAAACGGGATCCTGACGAGCTCGTCTACTCCGCCATGACAGGAGTCTTGGTGGCGGAGACGGAGGACGATCTGCGAACACGCGTCGCGGATCTGCTGACGGCGCTGGGGCAGGGTGATGCCGATGGCGACGAGTGGCTTGCCGAACGGCGGCAGCGCTGGATCATGGGCACACCGGATGAGGCTCGGCAGCGGGTGGCGGTGTTCGAGCGGGAGGGAACGCAGCGCATCATGCTGCAGGACTTCCTGCCGCGCGACCTCGATCATGTCCGGCTCATGGGCCGCGTGTTCACAGCCTGAGCGCCCTCGCGGGCCATCGGCGGAGTTGCGCTACACTCCGTCGATCGGGCATCGGCCCGACGCTTCCGATTTCACTGTATTTGCCCAGGCGTCGGCATGCGGCCGGCGCGATAGTGCCCACACGGGGCTCCAACGAATGGGGAGCCGACATGCCTGATCTCATCGTCGTCATCGTGGCGACGCTCACCGCCATCGGCGGCATCGTCATCGGATTCTTCGCCCGTAGCCTGATGAGCGGGCGATCGGTCAAGCACGCCGAACACTACGCCGAACGCCTGGTGGCCGATGCACGCGCCAAGCAGAAGGAGATCGTCCTCGAGGGAAAGGACGAGGCGTTGCACCTGCGCCGCGCGGCAGAGGAAGAGGGGCGCGAGCAACGCGCCACGATGCAGCGCGGCGAGCGCCGACTCCTGGATCGGGAGGAGGCGTTTGACCGCAAGGTGGAAGCCTTCGAGCGGCGGGAGCAAGCCCTCGGTGCTCGCCAGCAGGAGCTTGAGCAAGAGCTCACGCGCGGTCGCAAGCTCCAGGAGCGGCAGCTCGCGGAGCTCCAGCGAATCTCGGGATTCAGCGCGGCCGAGGCCCGCGAGGGCCTGATCGGCCAGATCGTCGATGAAGCGCAGGCCGAGGCACAGCACCGGGTCCGTGAGATCGAGCGCCACGCACATGATGAGGGCGAGGACAGGGCGCGCCGCGTGCTGACGACCGTCATGCAGCGCATCGCAGCCGATCACACCTCGGAGGCGACGATCACCGTGGTGCCCTTGCCCAACGAGGAGATGAAGGGCCGTATCATCGGCCGTGAGGGTCGTAACATTCGCGCGCTGGAGCAGGCGACCGGCGTCGACCTCATCATCGACGACACCCCCGAGGCGGTCGTGCTCTCCGGCTTCGACCCGGTGCGCCGCGAGGTGGCACGCATGACGCTGCTCAAGCTCATCAGCGATGGGCGCATCCACCCCGGCCGCATCGAGGAAACGGTCGCGAAGTGTCGCTCCGAGATCGAAGTCGTCATGCGACAGGCCGGTGAGCAGGCAGCCTACGAGGCCGGCGTGCCCGGCCTGCATCCAGAGCTGATCAAGCTGATCGGCCGGCTCAAGTACCGCACCAGCTACGGGCAGAACGTGCTCAACCACAGCGTCGAGACGGCGCGCCTCTCCGGTCTGCTCGCCGCCGAGATCGGTGCCAACGTGGCCGAGTGCAAGAAGGGCGGTCTGCTGCATGACATCGGCAAGGCAATCGACCACGAGGTGGAAGGCGCGCATGCTGCCATCGGCGCCGATATCGCGAAGCGGTACGGAGTCAACCCGATCGTGTGCAACGCCATCGCGGCGCACCACCAGGAGGTGGAGCAGGAGAGCGTCGAGGCGACCGTCGTGCAGATCGGCGATGCCATCAGCGCCTCACGTCCCGGCGCCAGGGGCGAAAACCTCGACAACTACGTGAAGCGGTTGGAGGACCTTCAGCAGATCGCGCTCAGCTTCCCCGGCGTCGAGCGCTGCTTCGCGATCCAGGCCGGCCGCGAGATCCGCATCCTGGTGCGTCCCGAGGATATCGACGATCTCGCGTCGAGCCGGTTGGCCCGCGACGTGGTGAAGAAGATCCAGGATGAGCTTCAGTACCCGGGTCAGATCAAGGTGACCGTGATCCGCGAGACGCGCGCCGTCGACTACGCTCGGTGAGCGCTGCGGCCGGCGGCGTGCGAATCTGCATCATCGGCGACATCATCGGCAAGCCAGGGCGAGTTGCCGTCATGCAGATTCTGCCGGATCTGCGTCGGGAGCTGAATATCGACCTGGTGATCGCGAACGGCGAGAATACCGCTGCCGGTGCCGGACTGACGCCGAGCCTGGCTGAAGAGCTGCTCGGTGGCGGGGTCGATGTCATCACCAGTGGCAACCACATCTGGGACAAGCGCGAGATCTACGACTACCTCGACACCGATCGCCCCGTCCTGCGCCCGATCAACTATCCCGATGAGGCACCCGGGCGCGGCTGGCTGGTGCACCACGCCGATGACGGCACCGAGGTGGCCGTCATCAACGCCATGGGCCGCGTCTTCATGAACCAGCTCGATTCACCATTCACGAAGCTCGATGAGCTGCTCGACGAATCGGCCGAACCGCTGCCCGCGGTCCGGATCCTGGATTTCCATTGCGAGATCACGTCGGAGAAGAACGCAATGGGCTGGTACCTCAATGGCCGTGTGAGCGGTGTCGTGGGTACCCATACCCATGTGCCGACCGCGGACGCCCGTGTGCTGCCGGGCGGGACCGCCTACATCAGCGACATCGGCATGACCGGCCCGCGCGACTCCGTGATCGGGTTCTCACTCGAGACGGTCCTGCCGCGCTTTACGCGCCACCTGCCGACTCGATTCGCTGTGGCCGAAGGCCCCGTCTCCTTCAACGCGGTGATCATCACGGCCGATCCCGCGACCGGGCGCGCGAGCGCGATCGAGCAGGTCCAGCGCCTGATCGAGGTGTAGTTCGAGTGCCGGCTCCGAGTATATACGTGTATACCCCGGATGCTGCGAGGGCATGAAACGCACTCCACCGCTCATCGGCATTGTCGGGCCGACGGCATCCGGCAAGAGCGAGCTGGCCCTCGCGCTGGGCCGAACGTGGCCTGTCGAGGTCCTGGTCGCCGACTCGCGCCAGGTCTATCGCGGCATGGACATCGGCACGGCCAAGCCGGATGCGGCCGCGAGGGCGGCCGTTGCGCACCATCTGCTCGACTTGGTTGACCCGGACACGTCATTCAGCGTCGCTCAGTGGGTGGCGCTCGCACGGTCGCTCATCCCCGAGATCGCGGACCGGGGAAGGATCCCCATGGTGGTGGGCGGTACGGGTCTGTACGTCGCCGGGCTGCTGGACGGCCACGACTATGGATCACAACCCTTCCCTGCCGAGCTCCGCGCGCGCCTGGCCAGTCAGCTGGCGGCTGACGGCCTGGGGCCGCTCGCGACCAGGCTGCGAGCCGTTGATCCCGTCACCGCCGAGCGGACCGATCTCCACAATCCGCGGCGTGTGCTGCGCGCTCTCGAGCGCGCGGAAATGGGCAGTGGGGGAGTGAGACGATCGAATCAACCGTATGGCGGGCGCTTGGCACTGATCGGGATCGACCGTCCGCGCGACGTGCTGTATCGGCGCATTGATGAGCGGACCGCCGAATTCTTCGCCACCGGCCTGCTGGGCGAGGTGCGAGGGCTTCTCGAAGCCGGCATGAGGGCGGACATGCGACCGATGACGGGCCACGGGTACCAGGAGGCTGCTCGTCACCTGGCAGGGGAGTGGTCACTTGATCAGGCGGTGGAGGTCACGGCTCTCCGAACACGCCAGTACGCGAAGCGCCAACTCACCTGGTTTCGGCGCGACCCACGCATCGAGTGGCTCCCGGCCGGCGACGACCCGGCCGACTCGCAGGACGTCGTGACGCATGGAGAGCGCGTGCTGCGCATCGCGCTCGATGCGGGACCGGCTGAGCGTGTTCGGGCGATCCGGTACCATGAACCGCGATGACCGAACGCGCCCGAATGATCGACCTGACCATACCGGTCGAGCGCGCCTTTCTGATCGGCCTCGATGATCCCGACGATGACCGTTGGCCCGTGGAGCGCTCGCTCGCGGAGCTTGCGGCCCTGGCCGAAACCGCCGGCGCAACCGTCGTGGGGCGCGCTTCTCAGCGTCGCCCGACGGCGGACCCGGTCTGGTATTTCGGCAAGGGTCGTGCGGCCGAGCTGGTCGATGAGAAGGCTGCGTGCGATTTCAACGTGCTCATCGTCGACGACGAGCTGGCACCCAACCAGCAGCGCAGCCTTGAAAAGCTGCTCGACTGCAAGGTGCTCGATCGGTCTGCATTGATCATCGACATCTTCGCCCGCCACGCCCAGACCAAGGAGGGTCGTCTCCAGGTCGAGCTGGCCGCTCTCGAATACCACCTTCCGCGGTTGACCCGGCTGTGGACACATCTCTCGCGCACGGGTGGTGGGATCGGGACGCGAGGACCGGGTGAGAGCCAGCTCGAGACCGACCGCCGTCTCATCCGCGACAAGATCAAGAAGGTCAAGGCCGATCTCGCCGACGTGGAGAAACATCGAGCCACGGCAGCTCGCAACCGGGATCGGAATGAGGTAGCAAGCGTGGCGCTGGTCGGGTATACCAACGCAGGAAAGAGCACCGTCCTCAACGCGCTTGCCGACGCGGACCTGTATGCCGCCGATATGCTCTTCGCCACGCTCGACCCGACAAGTCGCCAGGTTTCCCTTCCGAACGGCCAGCAGGCCGTCATCACCGACACGGTCGGCTTCATCAACAAGCTGCCACACGACCTGGTCGACGCATTCCGCGCCACCCTCGAGGAGGTGATGCGCGCCGATCTGCTGCTCGAGATCGTCGACGCCGCAGATCCCGATTTCCTCGGTCAGCAGGCGGCGGTGCAGACGGTCCTTGACGAGCTTGGCGCGGGTGACAAGCCGCGCATCACCGTCTTCAACAAGATCGACCTGCTGGCGGTCAAAGGCGACGCTGCGCCATCGACCGAACGCGCGGTCTTCGTCAGCGCCGTGACGGGGGCCGGGCTGCATCTCCTGCGCGAGCGAATTGCCGACGCGTTGCGCGGACAGATGGTTGCCGTCGACGCGGTGGTGCCCTACGGACGCGGCGAGCTCGTCGCTCGTGCCCGGACGTCGGGTGAGGTCGAGGAGCGTTACGAGGAACGCGGCGTTCGCATCAGTGGACATCTTCCCGAAGGGATCGCGGCCGAGCTCACGGCAGCCGGCCGCTCCACCCGGCGGCGCGGCGCCGTATCTCACTGAGCAATCGCGTGCCGCCGATGCCCTGGATCCGCCAGGAGCTTCTCGACATGACCGCCCGCGAGCTTGAGGCAGCCGACGCCTTCTTCGCCCGCTGCGCCGAGGATCCGGCCCTTGACAAGGAGGTCGAGCGACGACTCAAGGGACCGATCACCCCACTCATCACTGCGCTTGACGCGTGGGAAGATGCCCCGCCCGAGGCGCAGTCACTGCTTGCGGTCAATGAAGTCAACGTTTCACGTTTCGCCGCCATGATCGATGAGTTCGGTGCCTGGCCGGGCCTGCGGATCGTCGGAGCAGACGGCACGGACGCGGCGTGGATGCTTGCGCAGCATGCCGATCGCGCAAACGAGCTGCGCCGATCCTGGATTCCGCTCCTCGCCACCGCCGTCGAGACCGGCGACGCCGATCCACGGCATCTCGCCTCGCTGACCGATCGCGTCGCAGCCGTGGCCGGCGAGCGGCAGACCTACGGCACCATCGCGATCCTCGCCGAGGATGGGGAGCCCGAGTTTCCCCTTCCCGTGATCGACGCCGGTCGGCTCGAGACGCGCCGCGCCGAGATCGGCCTGCCGCCCGTCGCGGCCGAGGCACCCTACCTTGCCGATGGCAGCTTCATTCCGTACGGCCCGGACCGCGGTTCGAACCCCATCAATCAATGGCCGATGGTGGTGGAGGGCCACGTCTCGGTGGAGGCTGCCCTGGAGGGCGGCGTGCGCCACGTGCGTCGCATCTGGGCGGCTCGTCCTGGCGACCGACGCTTCGCGCGGCTGCGCGCACTCGCCCGTGAGCGTGGTGTGGTCATCGACCCGGTGCCGGCTGAAACGATCTCCGATCTTGCGTCCGGGCGCTCGCATGGTGGCGTCATCGCATTGGTTGGCCCGCGCCGCGAGCGCAGCGTCGGCACCGTCCTCGCCGAGGTGGGGGAGCGATCACTGATCGTCATGCTGGACGGCATCGAGGATCCGTTCAACTTCGGACAGGCGGTTCGTGCGCTGTACGCAGCCGGCGTGAACGCGCTCGTCGTGCGCCGCAGCTGGGAGACCGCGATCAGCACGGTCACCCGCGCGTCTGCGGGAGCAAGCGAACTGATTCCCACCGCCATGGCGTCATCAGCCGAAGAAGCTGCGATGGCCTGCAGGCGACTCGGAATGCGCGTGGCATGCGCCGTGGCCACGGATGATGCGACGGAGCTCAGCGAGACGGACCTGACCGGCGGGCTGTTTGTGCTCATCGGCGGCGAGCGGCGCGGCGTGACGCGATCGTTTGTCGAACAGGCGGACCTTCGCGTCAGGATCGGCTACGGTCGGGACCGTGCGCCGGAGCTTGGTACTGCGACCTCGGCAGCGATCATCGGCTTCGAGGC